>CALRTD020000154.1:0-8990 GCA_943371015.1 Synechococcus sp. UW140
GACGACTTACACACTTACAAAAACACAGTGCAATTCAGTTACTACTTCTCAGGTTACTATTACCGTAAATGAAAATCCGACATTAATAATCAACAGCACATTTAACTTGCCTTCGTTGTGTACAAACCAGAGCAATGCATCTATTTACGATTCGCGCGGAAGAATAGTCGCTAATTTCAATTCGGCTGAAGCTGATCTTACCATGGAATTAGCTCCGGGGATATATTTCTTGCAGTATCAATGTGATGGCGGAGAAGTGAAAGTGAAACGTTTGATTGTGCAGGAGTAACTAACCCAACACCTTCCCCCGTATCACCGCTTCCACCGGCCGCTGCTCAATCTTACTCTCTAACCACGATAAAATATCGAAGTAATGAAAGGCGCGTTTCTCAAACCGTTTGCTTTGCAGCGGAATCAGTTTTGCGCGAAGCTCAAGAAAATGTTTGCGTAATTCGCGCTCACGCATGTTCCGATGCAGGCCGCGCAGGAATTTGAGAATGTGCCGGTGATACGCCGAAAGCTGCCCTTTTGAAAGCAAGTAACGGTACAGCGCACGCAAGTGTGACTCGGCTTCTTCGTCTTTGCCCAATTCGTGATAACAGATGAGTGCAAGCATTCGTGCAAAACCGTGAAGGTCTTCGCGTACAGCAATATCACGCTCGCGGATAATGCGGCCGAGCCAGTGTAAGGCGCGTTTGTGTTGACCGGCACCTACATACAGACAGGCGATTTTGTAGTAAAACAGCAGCACCGAATTGTGATCGAGCAGCGGTATAAATTTGTTTAACTCACCTTCGAGGCGCGCTACAATGCGGATTCCGGCACTGAACTCGCCGCGCATGAAATGCTTGTTGATTTCATGAATATAAATCGTGCGGAACAGATTAAGCTGTATGTTTTCTGCTGCTGCTGCTTTGTGCCGTTTCAGCGCAACTAAGCGCCGGTGTGTCTGCTCAAGGCCTTCGGTAAAACCAAGTTTGTTTTGTGCAACCATCAGCGCATTCAGTGCGCGGATATACATTTCTGTATAGGTGCTGATGAGTGCGGGATGCTCATCGTAAATCTTCACCCAGTTTTGCGCGGCGCGATAACCGGTTTTAAAATCCTGCGTGTAAAAACTAAAACCGGTTTGCGCGAGATAGTGATACTGTTGCTCGGCAGGAAGCAGTTGTTTGCTATTGCTTTCAGGCAAAAGGCGTGTGAAGAACCGTGTCACTTCATCCAAATCGGCACGGCTGCGGATGAATCCGGTTTTGATGTAGCGACTATTGAGTTCCAGAATAAGATTTGTATATCGCCCGATGCGGTCGATGGATGCGGCCACTTGTGCCGACTGCGCCGCAATCTGCTGCACACGCTGCCGGTGCCCGGCAGAAACGGTATGACGTAATGCCTGCTTTTCCAACTCAAGCAATTCGGGAAGTATCGAAAAGCTTTGGTGTTCGAGTGCCAA
Source organism: Synechococcus sp. UW140 (assembly GCA_943371015.1). Taxonomy (GTDB): domain Bacteria; phylum Bacteroidota; class Bacteroidia; order Palsa-965; family Palsa-965. The sequence continues at coordinate 1,454 of CALRTD020000154.1, forward strand.
TCGTTTTGCGCGGTCGGCAATGCGCAAACAATCGGCATACAAACACTTATCGTAAAGCACCCGTGCATTGCCCAACAACTGCTGCAACCGTGCGGCCGATGAATGCTGCTGCTGCAATTGCTGAATACAGGTGAGCAGGTAATCGTACAAAAAGTATTTGAGGTTGGGAAGTTGTTTGCGTGTAATATCAGGCTCCAGTTTCAGCAATGCGGCTTCATCATAAACAGGCTGCTTTTCGATACGGTCAAACAATTTTACAAACTTCAGTTTCCCGATATCACCAATTTGTGCCGCCTGAAGTTTGAAGTATCGTTTTTCACTCTTACTCATCCGGTGAATAAGTTCGAAAAGTGATGTTGAAGTATCTTTAGACATCGTATTAAAAAAGCTTTTAAAATCAGTAATATCAACTAAAATACGCTTTTATATCATTTTAGATAAAAGATAATAATTGAAGTTTGTTTACTGCGTTCGGCACTTACCGGAATAGCTTTGTATGCTTAACATATTTAGCTTATGAATATTATTCCTCCTTTCAGCGCAGCCATTACAGGTGTCGGTGTATTTGTTCCGGAAAACAAACTCACCAATGCCGACATCGAAAAAATGGTGGATACCACCGACGAATGGATTTTTGAACGCAGCGGTGTGCGCGAACGGCGTATTCTTAATGAACCCGGAAAAGGCAGCGGCTATCTGGGTTTTCGGGCAGTACAAAACCTGATTGAGAAAACGGGTATTGATCCGCTCAGTATTGAACTTATCATTTTTTCAACGGCTACTCCCGATCATCAGTTTCCGGCTACGGCAAACGAAGTGGCGCATCTTGCAGGGGCAACACGCTCGTGGAGTTTTGATTTAATGGGCGCCTGCTCCGGCTTTCTGTATGCGCTGCAGGTGGGCCGGCAGTTTATCGAAAACGGCACACACAAACGCGTTGTAGTTGTGGGTGCCGATAAAATGTCGTCGGTAGTTGATTATACCGACCGGCGCACTTGCATTTTGTTTGGTGATGGCGGCGGAGCTGTTTTGCTTGAAGCCGACTACAGCGGAAACGGAATGCTTGATGCACGGCTTTATACCGAAGGCAGCGCCCGCGAATTTTTGTATCAGCCTGCCGGAGGAAGTGTGCAGCCGGCTTCGGTTGAAACGGTGCAGCAGAAACAGCATTTCATTCACATGAGCGGTCAATCGGTTTTTAAAGTTGCGGTGCAGAAAATGGCCGATGCTGCCGAAGAACTCATGCAGCGCAATGGCCTCAGCAGCGATGATGTGGCATTCTTAGTTCCGCATCAGGCCAACAAGCGCATCATTGAAGCCACTGCACAGCGCATGGGAATTGGCATGGATAAAGTTATGCTGAACATTGAACGCTACGGAAATACTACCTGCGCTACTATTCCGCTTTGCCTTGCCGAATGGGAAAACCAATTGCATGCCGGCGACAAACTTATTCTCACCACATTCGGAGCCGGATTTACCTGGGGTGGCATTTACCTGCGCTGGGCGTATAATCCGAAACCGGTTTCAAAGCGCGAAGCAGCAGCACCGGAAGCTGAAGTGGTTTGTTGATTTGTAGTTCCGGACACTGCAATCATACATTCACAACAAACAACTCACCCCATTTTGTGGTAAATTGTTTGGAAACCATTTTCGAGCGCATTTGCCAATGCTCGCGCGAATTAGTTGTTCCTGCTGATGCAATGCGAAGTACATCTGTGCCGTGTGTGCGGTTGATCTGGTCGAGCACTTTCATGGCGCGGCTCTCACGGCTGCGGTCGGCGGTATCAAAGGCGTTGAGCTGAATGCTGTCGCGGGGAATAAGTTGCGAAAGCATTACTCCTGCTTTTTTGTAGTTAATGCCGGCGCGATAAATTTCACGCAGCATTTCGGTGGCGTGGTGAATGAGTTCGGGCGTGCTGTCGGTATGCACCGGAAGTTCGCGCCAGCTGCTGCGCTGGTATTTATCGCCCTCTTCAAATGCGCTTGTGCGCACATACACATACAATGCTCCGGCAGCCGAACCTTGCTTGCGGAGTTTGACAGCAGCGCGTGAAATATAGGTGGACACCGCTTCGCGGAGGTCTTCAAACTCAGTTACTGTTTTCCCGAACGAGCGTGTGCTGGCAATTCCTTTTCGCACATCAGGCACTGAATCAGAAAAGAAACAAGGTGTGCCGCGAAGTTCGTTTACGGTTCGCAGTATGGTGATACCGCCGGTTTTCCGAATCAGCATATCGTTGCAGTCGCGAAGCTGAAGCGCGTTGTAAATACCGTATTGCTCCAGCTTATCGCCAAGGCGGCGGCCAATGCCCCAAACGTCTTTAACCGGTGTGGCTGCCAGTACTTTTTCTGTGCGCTCTTTGGTATCGAGATGAAAAACGCCGTTGTAGCCTTTGTACTTTTTGGCAACGGTGTTTGCAATTTTGGCTAATGTTTTTGTGGGCGCAATACCAACGGAAACCGGAATGCCTGTCCAGCGCTCAACCGTGGTGCGGATGCGGCGGCAATAGTCAACCGGTTCGTGAAGATCGGCCAGAGGTGCAAGATGCAGAAAAGCTTCGTCGATGGAATAGACTTCAAGATCATCGCTGCGATCTACAAATTCACCGAGGACATTCATGACGCGGCGCGAGAAATCACCATACAGTGCGTAATTCGACGAAAAGACTTTCACGTTATGCTTTTCGATGTCTTTTCGTACATCAAAATACGGCGCGCCCATTTTAATGCCGAGCTTTTTTGCCTCGGCCGAGCGCGATATGATACAGCCGTCGTTATTGGAAAGTACAACAACAGGCTTACCGATGAGCTTGGGCTCAAACACGCGCTCACATGAAACGAAAAAGTTATTGCAGTCAACAATGGCGTACATCACAATGCCCGGATTTGCACTTATTGTGGTACACGGGACTGTGAAGATACAATGCGCAGGAGGCGGTTGTCAAGCGGAAAATTCTCGCAGATTACCAGTACAACTTATTGCGTAGAAAGTTGTTTACAATGCTTTAAGTTTAGTAAACAAATCGGCAGATATTCGCGCGCTCAATTCTTTTTCGGTAATGCGCTTTCCGTATTCAAAAAACCCATATTTGTCTTTTGCGCAAACGCCAAATTCATCACCGGTTTTAAACGTGGCGGCATCTGCACCAATTTCTCCATCACGGAAATGCATCACTTTTCCCTGATACCTAAAATAGCTGGTATTGAAAACAACAAATGATGCAGTATCTGTTGCAAATACGGAAAAGTACCCTCCATCACACATCGCGTAATGCGAATAAATCCTGTTTTTGTCTTTGTAAAAATCATTCACGGGCAATGCTTGAAATGTTGCTGTATCAATTACCGAACGCAAGGGTGTCGTATCATCGCTTCCGAATGTGGTAATGAATTTATTCGGGCAAGTTTCTCCTTTCAGCTCTTCACGTTTCACATTTACAAGCTGAGGAGCCGATGCAAAAGCAAGTCGCCCGTCGGTGTGCATGAACAGGCCGCATTTCAGTTTTCGCCAGTCATTCACAACAACCGATTTCGGTACATCTTTATCTGCATCAGAACTGCATCCTGCGAAGCTGAAACCGGTAACGGCGAGTATAACTGCAACTGCAACAAGTCTCATTTTTTGAGGTCTTTAACTAAAGGTAGTGAACAATTCTTCATTGCCGGAAAATCAAGGTTGTGAACGTTTGTTTGTAACTTGCACCTGATTCAAAATCGGATACGTTTTGTCATGAAAAAAATGCTTTCTCACTACATTTCACAACACACTACACTTACTCCCGAAGAAGTGAGGGTGCTGGATGAAAGTATTCCGGTAAGAGCATTTGAAAAGAACACAGTATTGCTTTGCGAAGGCGAAATTTCAAGAGAATGTTACTTCATACTCTCAGGCTGTATTCGTCAGTATTCGCTCATCGACGGTGAAGAAAAAACAACTGCATTTTATACAGAAGGACAGGCTGTTGTTTCGTTTGCAAGTTTTTCGGAACAGAAGCCGGCTACTCATTTTCTTGTCTGTGCAGAAAACACCCGGGCAACTGTTGGCGATTTTGGAAGTGAAAATGAATTCTTGAAACAGTACCCCAGATTTGAAACGATTACCCGTTCAATGATGGAACAAAGTTTCGGAAAAACACAGGAAGAGTTTGCACTGTTTATTGCCTCCTCGCCCGAAGAACGCTATCTCAATCTGCTCAACACCCGCAGCGATCTGCTTCAGCGGGTTCCGCAACATCAGCTGGCAAGTTATCTCGGTGTTACTCCTGAATCGCTGAGCCGTATTCGTAAGCGGATTATACAGAAGGGCTGAAAACAGCTTCTCGAAAAGTTTAGTCTCACACTTTGTGGATCACATAAGTTACCACACCCCAAATCGAAAAATCCATTTCAGCAGTAATTTCTATGGGCTGATAATCGGCATTTTCGGGCTCAAGGAAAAGCTGCAATCCTTTCTTACGAATCCGCTTCACGGTAAACTCTCCGTTTACCACACCAATCACAATCTTCTTATCAGTAACAACTGCTGAACGGTCGATGATCAATAAATCACCATCATTGATACCTGCACCGGTCATTGACTCCCCGCTCACTTTTACAAAGAATGTTGATGCCGGCCGTGCAATTAAATGTTCGTTCAGGTCAAGCTTTCGCTCTTCATAGTCATCAGCCGGAGAAGGGAAACCTGCCGAAACCGGTGTCTGGAAAAGCGGCAGTGAAATTCGCTGAGAAAGATCAGGCATATACACATCCAGCAGTGGTGTCTGCTGTGTATCGGGACGGCTCGGAGTTTTCTTCTTCTTACTGCTCATTTGGGTCGGGGCAAAACAAATACAGCATACACTTTACTTGTTTTACAAAGGTAATTTGATGTACTGTTAAATCGACAAACTGAAAACCGGGAATTTTTTGGACTTATGAATGAAATTCATAAATAGCTTAACAGTTGATGCCTATACAACAAAAAATGGAGCGAAGCTTCCTGAAAAACATCCTCGCTCTACACTTTACATTCACCACTCTTCACTATGGATCGAAGCTCCATTAAAACATCCTCGTTTTACACTTTACATTCACCACTCTTCACTCCCGAAGGGAAATCACTTTACATTCCGTGCGCAGCGCGGCATCGTATGCCCATAATCAACACGTCGTCCACTTGTTCGAGCTGCCCCTTCCACTCATCAAAATTGGATTCCAGAATTTGCTTTTGCTCGTCGGGGGGGTGTGTTGAAATTTTAGTGAGCAATTGTTTGAGGCGAACTTGTTTAAACTTTTTGCCGTCCGGACCACCGAACTGATCAGCATAGCCATCGGTCAGTAAATAAAGCATGTCGCCCTCTTCGAGCTGAACGGTATGGCTGGTAAAGGGCCGGTGTTCGCCGTCGATATGCTGACCAACGGGCTGGCGGTCGCCGCGATATTCGGTTAGCGTTCCGTTGCGCACTATCCAGAGCGGATTGTTAGCTCCGGCAAATTCAAGCTGCATACTCCCGCGGTCGATAGCGATGAGCGCAATATCCATTCCGTCTTTTACATCCAAACCCGAAAGCGTTCCGTTGTACATCCGCTGCCCGAGTGTTTGCGCCAAATTTTTGTTCACCGCATTGAGTACCGGTGCCGGGTTGGTTATACCGTGAACCTGCACAGCCTGATTAAGCAGATTCAGTCCAACTACGCTCAGCAGCGCCCCCGGAACACCATGCCCGGTGCAATCGCCGGCGGCCACCAATGTGGTTTTTCCCCACGATTCAACCCAGTAGAAATCGCCGCTTACAATGTCTTTCGGACGGTAAAGTATGAATGCTTCGGGCAGCAAGCTGTTTACCAGATCATGCGAAGGCAGCAGCGCCTGCTGGATCCGGCGCGAATAAACAATGCTGTCGGTAATGTCTTTGTTTTTAATGGCCAGCTCTTCGTTTTTAAATTCTATTTCCCGCTTTTGAGCGGCCAGCAGTTCGCCTGCACGTTGTTTTTGAGTGTAGGCATAGAACACCCATCCTGCAAAAATGAGTACGATTATTCCGCCTGCGGCAATAATCCAGAACCGCATGGTAGCTTTCCGTTCTGCTTCACGCTGCTTAGCGAGTTCGGCCTCCCGGGCCAGCAGCTCCCGTTCCTGCCGCTCGGTTTGCCAGCGCGTGGTCAGCTCACTCATCTTCGTGCTGTTCTCGATGCTGAATAATGAATCGCTGATGGCTTTGAACCGTTCCTGATTGTACAGCGCTAATTCAAATTGCCGCATCTCGCGATATGTTTTGGCCATCATTTCATAAACCGACAGCAAACCCTCGGCATATTCGGTTTTTCGGCTTAGTGCTTCGGCACGCTTGTAGTAGTTTAATGCTTCATTATATTGCTTGCGAAGTCTGTAAATATTTCCAATGTTAATCCCTGCATCAATCATGCTCGGGGCATCATCTTCGGCTTCACCAATGGAGTAAGATTCGGTATATGCGCGCCGGGCTTCGTCGTAACGGCCTGTGTTTTCATAAGCTACACCAATATTATTGCAGGCCTGTGCTTCGAGGGCCCGGTTTCCGGATGCTATTGCCAGCTTTTTTGCTTCACGGAAAAAATCGAGCGATTGACCCCATTTTCCATCTTCGGCGTGTATTGTGCCAATGTTCAGATATACCGCAGCAAGGCGGCGACTCTTCCCTGTTTTCTCAAGTATTTTTGCGGCCCGCAGATAATGATCAAGAGCGAGCTTGGGGTTTTTCTGATCGCTGTAAACGTTGCCGAGATTGATGTAACTGAGCGCAGTACCCTCTTCATCACCAATGCGCTCACGTATGGCCAGCGCCCGCAGGTGTGCCGATGCTGCTTCTACAAACTCCCCGCGGCGATAGTGCACAACACCAATCACATTCCACGCATCGCCGCTGCCCTTCTCATCGCCGATACGCTCCGAAAGCCGCAACGCCTCAAGCGCCCGTTCATTGGCCTTCCCCGGATCTGAAGTGCGCAACTGCCACGCAAGAACCGTAAGTGTGCGTACACGCGAAGTGTCCTCGCGAGTGTTGCGGAGAACATTTTCTAAACTGTCTGTCTTCTGAGCCGACAAGTCAGAAGACAGAAACAGTATCAACAAATAACTAATTAACCGATAATACATTGGTACAAAAGCAGCAGTTATTCAACTGCGGCAGAAAGAGGTTGAGTAAATCTTGCTCAGGGCGATAAAAATAACCACACTTTGTTATTTCTAATCCGGTTATACGTAAAACCAATAAAAAGTAATGGCAATAGCCTTGTTTATACAGATTCTAAATAAGCAATTGCTGACGGTTGTCAGGGCTCTTACTGACAATTCTCTGACAAACGAGGGCTGTTCGGGCTGCAAATTTGCATCTGAAACAAGGAAACACTGTTTGTGCAGGAGATTCACGTCATAGCATTTACACACAAAACCATCGGAGTTGATGATATTGGAAAATATCATCTTGGTGATGGATTGCGTGAAGAGCGCTTAAACAGCGTGAAAAACGGGTGCGGCATTTCAGAACTGATGTATCTGAGCACCTGCAACCGTGTA
>CALRTD020000155.1:0-8986 GCA_943371015.1 Synechococcus sp. UW140
CGAGGCATTTCCGGTAAGCTGTGTTTGAGTCCCGGCACATCCAGCTGCAGGTCCAGTTAGAGTAGCCAATAATGCAGCCGGTTGTGTAATGGTAACTGAAAGTGTATCTGAGCAACCTGCTGAATCGGTAACAATGCAATTGTAGTTACCGGCAGCTACATTGCTGATTGTATTGGTATTTCCTCCGGTTGCCGGCCACAAATAGGTAAACGGCGATAAACCTCCCTGCACATTAACCGTTGCTGCACCTGTAAGATCACCATTGCAAGCCGGAGATAAAGTGAGCGAAGAAAGTGTAAATCCGTTACTGCTTGGCGGTACTATTTCCGTTGCAAGCCCTGTAATAACTGAATTGGGCATATTCAGGTTACAAAACGTGCTGGTAGCTCCGGTATTAATATCAATAGAATAGATAACCGGGGTTCCATCGCTGCCCAGCAATAGTTCTGATCCATTACATGAAGTACCTGGAATTGTACCTAATCCCCACCACTGGAAAGCCGGGAAAGTTAATGATAGTTGTGTGCTGAACGGATTAAGGTTAATGAGATAAAGTCCGTTAAACATATCTGAATAATAAAGATTGCCATTGTAAAAGACCAGATCGCCTGCCGATTGAAAAGGAAGCGGTGCAATCAATGTCCACACACCTGTAGCGATATCATATGAATATAAATCGGTTCCTGCTACATAAAGTGTACCGTTTCCATCACATACAATGGAGTTTATCGTTTGGGACAATGCAGAGAGAAAAGTGGCTGAACCGGTAATCGGATCAATAGAATAAAGAACAGTACCGGCAGTTCCATACAGGTTTCCACCGCATACCGCAATATCGAGTAGAGTAAGTCCGGTATTGCCTATCAACTGGGTGTTACACGTATTGGGATCAAGTGAATATACGTCGCCGTTAAACATTGATATATATACGGTTTGTGCTTTTGATTCTGTCCGAAGAAGCAACAGCAACAAAAGAACTATTGAAAACAGCCGATATACTTGGGGCAAATACATTTTACTTCTTATAAATTATTTTGCTGAAAATAATTTTCAATCTTTGAATCTACCATAAATTCGAATTGTGTAATTCCGGATTTTTTTGATTTTTGCTCCTCGTAGCAGAATTTCAAATTTGTATTTTAAACCGATGTAGAATAAGGTGAGGGCCTTCAATGATTGATATACGTTTCCATTTGGTAATAAAGTAGTTAGATGACACTGATTGTCACGATTGTAATTGAGATTATAGTACGTTAAAAGTCTCTGTCAATCATTTGGAGATGTAAGCTTGCACTAATGTATGTTAATTTATTTATAAGTGCAATTACTTGTACTTATTTGCATGAGGATATAATTAATAATAAAATATATATTTGATATGCTGTATTCGTTATTATTTTACGAATATATATATGCTCTATGTTTTTTCTTTATTGCAATTGTTATTGATTGTATGATAAGCAATATAGGATATTCATAGTTAACAACCTGAAAATTACCTTTTACGTCTTCGTTTTTCGTAAAGGTTGATCAGGCTTAACATGCAGACAGATCATATAGAAAGTACTAATTCGGCATGTAGTAGTCGATTAAAATTGCTGAACGTATGAAGGGTAAAATTAGAATATTGTTGAGCTTTGGTATTAGCCTGGTGCTTTTGCTGATGATAGGTTATTATACGTACAATAAAACGATTGAATTAAGAAAATCAGCGGAATGGGTTGATCATACACGTCAGGTAATTTCGGAAACCAAAACGTTTTTACTCTCAATACAGCATTTTGAATCGGGGTCAAGAGGTTATCTTTTATCAGGTGAGAAAAGGTATTTAGACAACTTTGAATCAGGAGTCAATGCAACAAATGAAAGTTATTTATTTCTTAAAAAATTGGTTACTGATAATCATGTTCAAAAGCAACTACTTGATTCAGTCAATCTTTTAGTGAAAGAGAAAATAGCTTTTTCAAGCTCACTAATTGAGAAATATGAACAGGATAAATTCGAAGAAGTAAAGAGTATTCTTGCTGTTGGCAGTGGCGATATTATGATGCGCAACATCACAGCCGGTTTAAATAAATTCATTAAAACAGAAGAGCAATACCTTGATAAGAGATTACTGGAAGAACATGATGATTTTGCAGAAATACTGAGAATGCTCTTTGTCAGTATTCTCTTAGTGATTTTAATTCTTATTGTTTCTATGGTCGTCATTCTCTCAGAGAGAAACAAACTAAAACATACCCAGTCTCAATTAACAGAAAGTGAATTTCGCCTGAAAAAGTTTTTAGAAAGTCTCCCGATCGGAATTTATGCACTTAATTCATCCGGAAAGCCCTATTACGCAAACAGTAAAGCTGTGGAAATATTAGGCAAGGGAATAAGTGCTGATGCAACTATCGAAGAACTCTCCGAATTATACAGTGTTGTAATTTCAGGCACCGATGAGATTTTTCCTTATCAGCAAATGCCCATTGTAAAAGCGCTCAGTTTAGATCAGGAATTGACTACTGAGGACATGGAAGTGATTATTGATGGCCAACGAATTCCTATTCGGGTTAATGCCGCACGTATATTAGATTCTGAAGGTAATTTAGAGTATGCTGTCGCTGTTTTTGAAGATATATCAGATGTAATTGCAGCCAAAGAGGCCTTAAAACAAGCCCGAAAAATTGCGGAAGAATCGGGAATGCTTAAAGAAAAATTTCTGGCTAATATGAGCCATGAGATTCGCACGCCAATGAATGCAATTGTTGGCTTTACTGATTTGCTCCTTCGTGATCAGCTTAATAATCAACAGACAGATTATGTGCGAACAATAAAAACTGCCGGCGAAAATCTTCTTCGGATCATTAACGATGTTCTCGATATTTCAAAAATGGAGTCGGGAATGATGGATTTTGAATCTGATCCGATCAGCATTAAAGGTATATTTTCTTCGCTGGAAGCAATGGTTGGGCCGCGTGCAAAACAGAAAAATTTGCGGCTTTCTTTTGGTTATGCCGGTAATTTACCCGATACAGTTCTTGGTGATCCAACCAGACTCACCCAAATCATTCTCAATCTTGTTGGTAATGCAATTAAGTTTACTGACAGAGGTGGGGTAGAAGTTTTTGCTGCAATGATCAGCGAAAATTCGACCACGTGCGAAATAAAAATATCTGTTAAAGATACTGGCATAGGAATTCAGCAAGATAAACTTGATCAAATCTTCGAACGATTTGCTCAAGCTGAATCACACACAACAAGGCATTACGGAGGAACAGGACTCGGGTTGAGTATTGCAAAACAATTGATTGAATTGCAAGGTGGTTATATTACTGTTGAAAGTGAATCTGGCAAAGGTTCTGTTTTTGAGTTTGTACTACCGTTTACTAAAACAAATGAAAAAGCTGGCAACAAGCGTAAAAAAATACCGCTCCCTGATATTCGATTGCTGAGCAGTAAGAAGATTTTGCTGGTTGAAGACAACCCGATTAATATTAAGCTTCTGCAATATCTGTTTGAGATTTATCACCTGCAATATGATCTTGCTATTAACGGACAGGCTGCTGTAGAGTGTATTATGTCAACATCTTACGATATTGTTTTAATGGATATTGAAATGCCTGAAATGAATGGGTATGAAGCTACATCAATTATCAGGAATGAGCTGAAAGTAAAGATTCCAATTATAGCAATGACTGCTCATGCGATGGCCGGTGAAAAAGAAAAATGCCTGCAAGCCGGAATGAATGATTACATCACAAAACCCATTCGCGAAAATCAGCTGTTTGAAAGCATGGTCAGGCTTGTCTCTTCCGAAAATACGAATGAAGATCAGCCTGAAATTCCGCTCACTAACTTTGAGTATCTCTACACTGCTCTGCACGGACGCAAAGATGTAATCCGGGAAACACTGGATATTTTCAGTGAGCAATTCCCGAATGATCTTGATTTACTTAATAATGCACTTAAGCAGGGTAATTATGTAACGCTTGGTCAGCTTGCCCACCGCATGAAATCTAATGTAGCAATGCTGGGTGTGACTCAGCTTGAGAGTACTTTCCTTGAAATTGAAACTCTGGCATTATCCAATGCAGATTTACCTGCTATTGCTAAACTCATTGAAACGGTTAATGCCTTAACACCTAAAGTTTTGATAGAGATAAACAAGGAACGAGCACTTTATAATTAACAGATTCATGTACATATATAAAGTAAAACGGCTTGCATCAACCAGATGCAAGCCGTTTTAACTTGTGAGAAGTGAATTATGCAATACGCACGTTCACAGCATTCAAGCCTTTTTTACCTTCTTCTACATCGAAGGTAACATTGTCGTCCTGGCGGATATCGTCTTTCAGACCAGTTACATGAACAAAGATTTCCTGGTTGGTGCTCTCATCGGTAATGAATCCAAAACCTTTGGTCTGATTGAAGAATTTTACTTTTCCGTTTTTCATTGTATTGATTGATTAAATTGTGCGTATGATACATCATGGAGATGCACCCGGTCAAGAATTGTTTTAACTGCGACCAACAGCTTTGAGATAGCCTACATGTGAGCGAATGGCCGACAGGAAGGTTGGAAATTCTGTGTATTGTACATTATACTCGGCACAAGTACTTTTTACTAACTTGTTGATAGCCGGATAGTGAATATGACTGATTTGCGGGAACAAGTGATGCTCGACCTGAAAGTTTAAACCACCGGCAAACCATGAGATCAATTTATTGCTTGTGCTGAAATTGGCTGTTGTGGCCAACTGATGTACAGTCCAGTCGGTCATCTGATTCACGCGTCCGTATTCGGCTTTGTGTACAGATGTGGTTTCTGTTACGTGAGCCATCTGAAATACAATGCCAAGCGTGAAACCACAGAAAACAGACAAAACAGTATAACCCGCAAGCACAGGCAGAAAGCCATATTTCATAGACGGTAATACAAGGAAAATGATCAGATACGCAATCTTACTTACCCAGAAAATAACATGTTCACGGGTGTTCATTTTCCGGAAATGGGTATCTGCAATTTTACCGCTGAAATATTTTTTAAAGTCTTTGATAAAGATCCACGCAAAGTAAACCATGCAGTACAATGCCGCCCAATAAAAGTGCTGATAGCGGTGAAACCATTTAGCAGGCTGCTCCGGACCGGTTCGAAGAAACGGACGAATATCAATGTCTTCGTCAATGCCTTCTATATTGGTAAATGCGTGATGATTAGTGTTGTGTTTTACTTTCCAGAGATAAATATTTCCGCCAAGCAAATTGAGTGAATAGGACATAAGTTCATTCACCCATTTCTTTTGCGAGTAGCTGTTATGGCCACCGTCGTGCATTATGTTAAACCCGATTCCGGCAAATGCCAATCCCAGCAAAGCACAAATTAAAAGTGCCGCCCAGCCAGAAAATACCATGGTCATTAGCGCAGTATAACATATTGCTGCGGTGATCAAAAGCACTACAGTTTTCCAGTAAAGACTGGAATTGCCTGTCTGGCTAATGTTATTCTTTTTAAAATAGTCATCCACTTTGCTTTTGAGAGCTGTTGTGAATGTGTGATTTTTTGAACTGAAACGAACCTGCTGCATTCGGTATTGAACTACTTGTTTACAGCGCAGCACAAGGCTAACGCTAATTGCCGAACCAGAAGTCAGTGTACGGATAAAGGAAAGAATACTACTTTATGCAGTCAGCAAAAAGCGATTCATTTTCAGGAGGGAGTAGATGAAGACTGCAGGGAAAGTAGGGGCTTACGCGGCAGAAACAGATACCAAATCCAGTGACTCAGGCACAAGGTACGTTACAAAACCGAGTAAACCTAACCTTTAACCGGTTATGGATTAAGTTTTCAGCGTTTAATCAGCTGTTTAAGAATTGTTTTTGAAACCGACTACAGCTGCATTTTATCAGATCTGCCGATTTTACTGCTTAAATTCAGGGATACGCTTTGCAAAAAGTGAATGAAGTTCGGTAAATCGTGCCAAAATCGAATGGTCACCTTCAACTTCCCTTAAATGCTGTTTGCTGCATTAAAATACTGTTTCAGTGCATAAATCATACTTATCAAAGTGTAATAAACGGCTAAAAAAATACTTATTCACGAAAAAACGAACGATGCTGAGGTTAGTGTATCGGGCTTGAACAGGTAAGCATTGGCAGAAATCAGCTTCGTTTTTCATTGTTATCAATTACTTTTGCTTATCCCGTTAGTTCAATTATCATAAAGTCGTGAGTCTTCATCGCATTTTTCAAGGGGTACTGTTTTTTTTACTGATTTATAGTCCTGTTGCCGGGCATGCGCAAGTTACAAGCCCCAATTTCGAGCAATATTCAATTAAAAACGGATTGCCTTCGCAGCAAATCTATCATTGCAGGCAAGACAGAAACGGCTTTCTCTGGATTGGTACTGACGCAGGGGTAAGCCGTTTTGATGGACGAAAGTTTGTCAACTTCACTGTTAAAGATGGCCTCGGCGATAACGAAATTCATCACATATATGAAGATACATATGGCCGAATCTGGTTTGTGCCTTTCAATGGTAAGCTTACTTATTATTACAAACAACGCTTTTATGAACAGAACATTGATGTACTGGTTCGCGAATCGTCGCACGGACGGAGAAACAATATTGTATTTAAAGAAGATGGTAAAGGCGGATTATACATCAGCAAATTAAACAGCTCGAAAGTAATTTTGATTCAGGGACTAAACAGTAAATCAATTGTATTTGATCTTGGTCCTTATTTGAAGGGCAATGAAACCTTCGCCGCATTTCATCTCACTGCAGGTGGAGCCATGCATTGTTTAACGGGCCAAAAAAGACTTTTCATTTTACAGAAAGGCAATGTCAGAGACGTAACACCCGCACATTTTTTAGAATCATTCGGTAACTGTACGTTTAATGCAACCTCCGAAAAAAGCCATTTATCACTGATTTTTTATTGTGAAGAGGGCATTTTCCAGCTACGCGATTTCAGCCCCGTTCTGCTGATTGAGAAAAGCAGGCTGCCCAATTTTGGCAATAGCGAGCCCCCCCTGATTGATGTTGATGAGTACGAAAATATTTGGGTGTCGCACAGTGAATATAATCTAGCCTTATTCAGAAAAATAGACAGCAGGTATCAGCAGCCGGTACGCATTCTGAAACATATTTATACAACCGTAACTTTTGATAATGAGCATAATATATGGTTGAGCAGCAGTAACGGTCTTTTTAAAACCTCGTATGATAAAATCAACGATCAGTTAGAGTTCAACATAAATGAGTCGCTGCTTGATGTAAAAATTACGGCGTGCCATACGGATATCGACGGAGGTTACTGGCTTGGTTACAGCAACGGTTATGTAACGAGATTTTTCAAAGAAAAAACAGCACACTATAGCCTCAACATTTTTAACCATACCAACAACCGCATCATCCAAATCAGGCACGATGCTGCCGGTAACATTTACATTGCAACTGATGAAACAGCTGTTTTGTTAAAACGCAGAGACGAACATACTTACTTGAATACTTCTGAATTTACCAACAGTAAAGGAGAACGCTTGCGATCACCCGTAAAGGGATTTTTTTTCGGGCCGAAAGGCGATATTTTTATTACAGATCCTTTTGCCACGACATCGGTACGACTTGATAGTTACAAGCAGCAATACATTTGCGGCGAAATCAGTAATTATCCGGCAAGTGCCCGAAGATTCAGCTGTTTTTTTGATCGTGAAGGGAATTTCTATCACAGTGCAATAGAAGGATTTTCGGTAATCAGTAAAGGTGTTTTGAACTGTCTTTCCACTACAGATCAGCGGTTGAATGTAAGGGTGCAAGATTATGCTCAGGCTGCCAACGGAACCATTTTTCTTGCAACCTACAACAACGGAATACTTGCACTCCGCAATGGTAAATTTGTTGGTGAAATTTCGTCGGTAAACGGTGCCAGTATTATTTGCAAGCGTATATACATGCGCTCGGATACGTTGTATGCAGCAACAAATGCAGGTATTGTAGTGCTGCTCTTTAACCGGAACTGTTTTGAAGTACTCAACGTAATTAATGTTTTTAACGGATTGATTTCCGACGATGTTAATGATATCACATTCAATGGGAATGAGTTGCTGGCGGCAACCTCACAAGGGGTTTCGTTATTCACAATTCCTTTTACTGAGTTTTCCGCAGCCGAAACAGCGCCGGTTTTGCTACCCGGGAAAATTGAAACAGACGAAGGCATTCAGTTACCGGAAAAACTCAGCAATCTTTCGTACAGAAATCGGCTCATCAGAATTGAATTTACCGCACCTGTAATCACACATCCCGAATTAGTTGTGTATCGTTACCGACTTTCTGCTGAACAATCGTGGCAGCTTACATCATCGCCCTACATTGAGTTCAGTGCAATTAATCCGGGCGAATACTTATTGGAAGTTCAGGCAAAAAAGCAGAACAGCAATTGGAGCCGGCCACTCAGCTTCACGATTATAATTAAACCTCCCTTTTACAAAACAGTGTGGTTTGCTGCGGCTGGAACACTCTGCATTTCGGTTCTGCTTATTCTGCTGATCCGGCAACAGCTACGCAGACGTTTCAGAACCCAACTGCAGGAAGCCCGGCAGAGAGCAGCCATTGAACGCGAACGAAATCGGATAGCTGCTGATTTGCACGATGATATCGGTGCCGAAATTACAACTATTGCTCTGCTTTCGATGGCGCTGCGTACACGCATTTCGCCCGATGATCAAACCGAACGGATTTTGCAAAATGTGAAACAGGCAACTGATCTGGTGATCTCCAAAATGAATGAAGTGATATGGACCCTCAGCGATAAAAACGATACGCTGGGAAGTCTGCTTTCGTATATCAGAAATTACATCAGTTCGGTTCGCGAAAATTCATCAATGAAAATTCAGGTGCTGTTCAGCGAACAAATCAACGATAATCAAAAAATAACTGCCGAACTCAGACGGAATATTTACCTCTCGGTTAAAGAAATTGTGCAGAATACCGTTAAAC
>CALRTD020000156.1:0-8958 GCA_943371015.1 Synechococcus sp. UW140
ACTCAACGACCCTACAAACATTCAAACCGAAATTACTTTTCAGAACGACTCGGGAGCTCCGTCGTATCTGGTTGAACGTAAATTAGGCAATCAGCTCAGCTACCGCCGCCCCATGCAGCTGACCTTTGAGGAATACCTGAAATATGATATGTACAAGTCCACCCGCGACTACTGGCGGCAGCGTGTACATGCCGAAAGTCAGAACCAGACCCGCGGCGGCAACGGCATTATTCCTCCCATTAAAATTAACAGCGAAGGCTTCGACCGTATTTTCGGCGGCGGAACAATTGACATCCGCCCGCAAGGCTCGGCTGAACTTATTTTTGGGGTGAATGTAAACCGTACCGATAACCCCGCGCTTCCCGAACGCCAGCGCCGCGTTGCTACATTCGATTTCGACGAGAAAATTCAGCTCAACGTAGTTGGTAAAATCGGTGAAAAACTCAAACTCACCACCAACTACAACACCGAGTCAACATTCGATTTCGAGAATCAGATGAAACTCGAATACACCGGCTTTGAAGATGAAATCATCAAGAAAATAGAAGCCGGTAACGTAAACTTCGGTCTCAATACATCACTCATTACCGGTAGCCAGTCGCTGTTTGGTATTAAAACACAGCTTCAGTTTGGCCGCCTTACGGTTACCAGTATCATCTCTCAGGAGCGCGGTAAAAAATCGGAAGTTAACGTAACCGGCGGCGCACAGATCAGCAACTTTGAAGTAAGCGGCGATAACTACGAGGCTAACCGCCACTACTTCCTCTCGCAATATTTCTACGATACCTACGATGCGGCACTTTCTACCCGTCCGCTCATTAACTCTGGTGTGCAGATTACACGTATGGAAGTATGGGTAACCAACCGGACCGGTGTTGTAGAAAATACCCGAAACATTGTAGCGTTCACTGACCTCGGCGAAGACAGCCTCGAATCTGTAGGTTCAAGCTTTATTACCGATGCACCGGGCCGCACACCATCAAATGCCGGTAACGACCTTTACAGTCAGCTTACTACTACTTACAGCCAGCTCCGCAACATTAACGTTCCGCTGCAAACCACTTTTGCACCGCTTGCCAACTCTGGTTTTGCTCAGGCCGTTAACTACGAACGTGTAAACAACGCACGTCGTTTGCAGCCCACAGAATTTACCTACAACGAGCGTCTCGGATATATCTCGCTCAATCAGGCACTCAATCAGGATGAAGTTTTGGGTGTGGCTTATCAGTACACGCTGAACGGACAAACCTATCAGGTAGGTGAATTTTCTACCGATGGTATTACCGGACAGGATGCGCTTATCATAAAGCTGCTCAAGAGTACCAACAACATTCCCAAAATCAGTGATGCTTCAGGTCAGTACGAGTTCAAACTCTGGGACCTGATGATGAAGAACATCTATTCAATAGGCGCTTATCAGGTAAATCCGCAAGATTTCCAGTTGCAGGTTTGGTACAATAACCCTTCAACCGGAACAGATATTCCGTTTATTGCCGAAGGGCCAATTGACGGCAAACCACTGATTCAGGTTTTTGAACTCGACTTCCTCAACCAGCAGCAGCAAGCCTCGCCCGACGGACAGTTCGACTTTATGGATAAAGTCACGATTAACGCGGCAAACGGGCGAATCATCTTCCCGATGGTTGAACCGTTCGGTGATCATTTGGAAGCGATTTTTAATCAGCCAAACGTTGATCCGTCGTTACTGCTCAAGTATCCGTATCCGCAGCTTTACGATTCAACCAAGGTTATTGCGCAAACAGCTTTTGCCACCAAGAATCGTTTCAAAATCAAAGGTTCTTACAAGTCATCATCCAACTCCGATATTTCTCTGAATGCTGTAAACGTTCCGCCCGGTTCGGTGCGGGTAACTGCAGGTGGTGCACCACTTACAGAGAATACCGACTACACAGTTGACTATACACTGGGCCGTGTAAAAATCATTAACGAAAGCGTTCTCAACTCAGGTGTTCCGATCAAGATTTCTCTTGAAAGTAATTCATTGTTTAATATTCAATCGAAAACACTTTTCGGTACGCACCTTGATTATCGTGTAAATCGTGATTTCAACATCGGTGCTACGGTAATGAACCTTACGGAACGTCCGGTAACACAGAAAATCAATATCGGTGATGAGCCGATGAGCAACACCATGTGGGGCGTTGATTTGAATTACCGAACAGAGCTTCCGATCCTTACCCGCATGATTGATAAGTTGCCTTTGATTGAAACTAAAGCACCTTCATCAATTGCAGCTCAGGGCGAATTTGCACAGCTGATTCCCGGTCACAACAAAGCCATTGGTAAAGACGGTAACTCTTATGTTGATGATTTTGAAGGAACACAATCAGCAATTGATATCCGCGCCCCGCAAGGCTGGAGTTTGGCTTCTGTTCCGCAGGGCCAGCCAACACGCTTTCCGGAAGCCAGCACTGTAGATCTGCGCAGCGGTATGAACCGTGCTAAATTAGCATGGTACGTTATTGACCCGCTTTTCTTGCGTCCCGACAATAACTTAAGACCAAGCCATTTAACACTGGCCGACCAGTCGAATCACCTTGTGCGCGAGGTACTCGAAACCGAAGTGTTTCCCAACCGCCAGCCACCCAACGGCCAGCCGCTGAACGTGGCAATGCTCGACATGGCGTTTTATCCGTCGGAGCGCGGCCCTTACAACTTCGATGTAAATCCGCAGCCCGGTCTCACAGCTGGTTTAGCTGCCGATGGTTCGCTCAACAACCCTGCATCACGCTGGGGCGGTATTCAGCGAAGCATCACTACCAACGATTTCCAGGCAGCCAACATTGAGTTCATCCAGATCTGGGTGATGGATCCGTACAACGAAGATGTACCCATTGCCGATCGCAACACAACCGGTGAGCTGGTCATCAACCTTGGTAACATTTCAGAAGATGTGCTGAAAGACTCGCGCAATGCTTTTGAAAATGGTTTGCCTGTTGACGGAAACTATTCGCTGGTTGATACAACCGTTTGGGGGCTTGTGCCTTCTGTGCAGTCAATCGTAAATGCGTTCGACAACGATCCTGCGAAACGTGCTTTGCAGGATGTTGGTCTTGATGGCTGGGACGATGATGGCGAAAAAGTGCAGTTTGCCACTTACATGAACGATGTACTCACCGCTTTCGGTTCAAACTCGCAGGCTTATGCCAATGCTGATAAAGATCCGGCTGCTGACAACTTCCATTACTATCGCGGTTCAGATTACGATGCGGCAGCATTGGGCGTTCTTGATCGCTATAAAAAATTCAACGGACTCGACGGCAATTCTCCGCAGGTAGGTGATCCGAACGATGACGGATTTTCAGAAGATTATCCGACACAGTCAACCACCCTTCCTAACCAGGAAGACATCAACCGCGATAATACGCTTAACGAAACCGAAAGCTATTACGAATACCGCATCAAACTAACACCGGCTGATCTCACCCCGGGCAATATCGGTAACAACTTTATTACCGACGTTTATCAAACAACTGTTGTTACCAAAGACGGTCGCACACGTCCGATTACCTGGTATCAGCTGCGTATTCCGGTTCGTACCTACACACAAAAAGTTGGCAACATCGAAGGCTACAACTCAATCCGCTTCATCCGTATGTATTTCAAGGATGTGGATAAGCCTGTAGTTTGCCGCTTTGCGCGCCTTGAGTTTGTGCGCAGCGATTGGCGTAAATATGAATACTCACTGCTCCGTCCGGGTGAGTATATCATGAACGATCAGAACACCACACAGTTTGATGTTGCTGCGGTAAACATCGAAGAAAACGGAAACCGTGTGCCGATTAACTATGTACTTCCTCCCGGTATTGACCGTGAGCAGAACGTACAAAGCTCAACACTGGTGCGCTTGAACGAGCAGTCGCTTACGGTTCGTACCTGCAACCTCGAAGACGGCGACTCACGCGCAGTATTCCGCACAGTGAATAACATGGACGTGCGTTCGTACCAGAAGCTCCGCATGTTTGTGCATGCCGAAGCAAATCCGGGAAGCACGCAGCCGCTCAACAATGGCGATGTTACTGCATTCATCCGCATCGGTGCCGACCAAACGGATAACTACTACGAGTATGAAATTCCGCTTGAAGTAACACCGCCCGGACGCTATGGCGAAAACGATCAGGCCGAGCGCGAAAAAGTATGGCCGCTGTCGAACACCATGGAGCTGCCGTTTGAGTTACTGCAATATGTAAAACAACAACGCAACCTGGCACAGGCAGCCGGCAGTGTTTCACTTACTCAGGAATATACGCTTGCTGATCCGAATAATCCGGGGCGCAAGGTTACTGTGAAAGGGAATCCCAACCTTGCCATGATTCGTGTATTTGTGCTTGGTATTCGTAACCCGAAGAAAACAAGCGCCACACCCAACGACGACGGTATTCCGAAATGCGCTGAGGTTTGGTTCAACGAATTGCGCCTTACTGACTTTGTGGAAGAAGGCGGATGGGCAGCCACAGCACGCGTAACAGCACGACTTGCCGATTTCGGCGTGGTGAACCTTTCAGGCAACATGGCCACACCCAACTTCGGAAGTATCGAAAAGAAAGTAAGTGAACGTTTGCGCGAACAGCAAATGAACTACGATATTTCGACACAGCTCGAACTTGGCCGCTTCTTCCCCGAAAAAGCCGGTATCAGCCTTCCGTTCTTCTGGAACTACGGCGAAACTTACATCACACCGCAGTTCAACCCGCTTGATCCCGACATTCTGCTGAAACCGCTTGTGGGAAGCGAGTCGCTGCTCAGCGACAGGCAAAAAGATTCGCTCAAAGGCGCCGCTGTCGATTACACGCGACGGCGAGGGTATAACTTCACCAACGTTCATAAAGAACGAAGCAAGGGCAAGAAGACTTCGATGCCGTGGGATATTTCCAACTTCTCGCTGAGTTACGCTTATACCGAGATTTATCGCCACAACGTAAACATCGAGTACAGTTCGATCAGGAATTACCGTGGTCAGCTCACCTATTCCTATACACCGCAGATTAAACCGTATAAGCCTTTCGACAAAGCATCGTGGGCAAAATCGAAATGGTTTACCCTTATCCGGGAAATCAGTATTGCGCCATTGCCGTCGAACCTTGCATTCACTACCGATCTTAACCGATCGTACAGCGAAATCAAAAACCGGAACATTACCGGCTACGGAGATGTGTTTGTGCCCACCAACTTTAACAAGAACTTCTTGTGGACACGCAATTACAATCTGCGTTGGGATTTGATGAAAAATCTCAAACTCGATTTCACTGCCGATAACAACGCGCAGGTACTCGAACCGTTTGGCAAAATTGATACCGACCTCAAGCGTGATACACTCATTGAGAATATTCGCAACCTCGGTACTACAATGAATTATCACCACCAAACCAACGTAAACTACACCGTGCCGATTAATAAAATTCCGGCATTCGACTGGCTTACAGCTTCGGTGCGTTACTCAAGCGGATATACCTGGCAGCGCGCACCGCTGGCGGCCGATACGCTTGGTAATGTGGTTGGTAATAATGCACAATGGCAGTATACAGCACAGGCCAACATGACTTCGCTTTACAATAAAGTACCCTACTTTAAGAAAGTGAATCAGAAGAAACCCGGGGGCGGCGGTACTGAACGTCCGGGAGCAGGGCCGGGCAGACCGGGAGCGCCTCAGCAGGCGCAGCAAGACACCACCAAGAAGAAAAACAACGATCAGTATGTGATTCTTGATTATGTTGCCCGCTTGCTGATGACTGTCCGTACCGTTTCGGTAAACTATTCAGATAATGCAACACTTGCGCTTCCGGGTTATAACCGCCAAACCCGCATTCTGGGAATGGATAAAAACTTCCAAGGCCCGAGCTGGGGATTCATCTTCGGCCAGCAAGAAGGTTTTGGACAAGGCAACGCCGATTTCCCGGTATATGCTGCAAACCAGGGTTGGTTAGTACAAACGCAGTCGCTGTTTACGCCATACACACAAGGCCGCACGCAAACACTCACCGGTCGTGCGCAGCTTGAACCATTCCCCGATGTGCGGATTGAACTGAATATTTCGCGCAACAATACGCTCAACCAATCGGCTTTCTATCGCTGGACCGGGTCTCAGTATGAGAAACAGTCGCCGGTTGAAACCGGAAGCTTCAGCATGAGCATTATTACCTGGCGAACAGCATTCAGCAAAGAAGACAAAACCACACGTTCGTCAGAAGCCTTTGAGCAGTTCCTGAACAACCGCGCAGTAATTTCATCGCGACTGATGCAGGAAAACCCGAACTCCATTGGCCTTATGCCCGATGGTTTTGCCGACGGCTACAGTAAAGCATCGCAGGAAGTGGTGATTCCGGCATTCATTGCAGCCTACACCGGCGGCCGTGCCGAAACGCAGTCAACCAACCTGTTCCCGGCTATTCCGCTGCCCAACTGGCGCATTACGTACGACGGTTTGACCAAGTACAAGAAGATCAAGAAGATGTTCAAAGTCATTACACTTGGTCACACGTACCGTTCTACCTATACATTGGGCGGATTTACAACCAACCTCAACTTCATAGATGCAAACGGTGATGGTTTCTCGGATAACATCCGTAACGTAACCGGCGACTTTGAAAGTAAATATCAATTCTCAACCGTACAGATTTCAGAGCAGTTCAGTCCGCTGATCGGAGTGGATATGACCTGGACAAACAGTCTGCTTACCCGCGTTGAGTTTAAGAAAGACCGCACATTGAGTTTGAGCCTTGCCAACACGCAGCTTACAGAAGTAAGTGGTCGCGAGCTTGTAATTGGTTTCGGTTATCGTTTTGATGAAGTGGAACTTAAATTCCTGAAGAAAGCATTCAGAGGCAATGCGCCCAAGAGCGCAATGAACCTCCGTGCCGATGTATCGTTCCGCAACAACCAAACGGTAATCCGAAGGAGCATTGAGGAAATCAACCTGCTTACAGCCGGTCAGAATATCCTCTCAATTAAGACCTCGCTTGATTACCAGTTAACAAAGGATTTGATGATTCGCGCGTTCTTTGATCGTGTAATGACCAATCCGCTGATCTCCTCATCATTCAGAACGGCAAACACCAATGCCGGTATCAGCTTGCGTTTCACGCTACAGTAGAACGGGATATGATTACAATCAGCAGCCGGTTATGTAAAAAATGACCGGCTGTTGTTTTTTTGAAGCGTGCAATTGCTCAAAACGTGTAAATTTGAACACATCAAATAAATCTCTCATACCACATGAATTTTCCGGACAATCTGAAGTACACGAAAGACCACGAATGGGTTCGTGTTGAAGGCAATGAAGCGGTTGTTGGCATTACCGATTTTGCGCAAGGTGAACTTGGTGATATCGTTTATGTAGAAATCGAAACCGTTGGCGAAATTGTTTCGCAGCATGAAGTGTTCGGAACAGTAGAAGCTGTAAAAACTGTTTCTGATCTGTTCATGCCTTTGAGCGGCTTAATCATTTCTAAAAACGATGCTATTGATGCGAATCCTGATTCTGTAAACAATGATCCTTACGGAGCAGGTTGGATGATCCGCATAAAAATGGATGATGCCGCAGAGCTTGATGGTTTGATGGATGCTGCTGCCTACAAAGCACTCATCGGTCAATAATTTTACCGATGACATTCAGATATACATGGCCGGTGCTCGTTTGGGCACTGGTCATTCTTATTTTATGTGCAATCCCCGGTCGCGATTTGCCGCATTCCGACTGGCTTGAAGCGCTATCGTTTGATAAGTGGGTGCATGCAGGCGTATTCTTTGTGCTTGAGATTTTTTTTATACGTGCCTTTCTTTTTTCACGGTTGGAAAATTTGCAAAAGAATGCACGTATAGCTACAGTTCCAATTTCGATTGCTTACGGAGGTGCACTGGAGCTTCTGCAGGAAGCCGTGTTTAGTGAGCGCTCAGCCGATATACTTGATTTCATTGCCAATTCATTCGGTGTAATTGTTGGCGCTGCTGTATATTCGGTGCTGGCACGAAAGTTTTCTAAATTCCTGATGCCTCAGACATGAACTCAGCAGCACCAGTATGGCAATGTAAATCGTTCGGCACGCTTCAGGCAGCCGAGTTGTATAAGTTGCTGCAGTTGCGTGCAGCGGTGTTTGTGGTTGAGCAAAACTGCGCCTACCTCGATCCTGATGATAAAGACATTTTTGCGCTGCATGTGATGTGCAGCCGGGGCAGCGAGTTGCTTGCCTGCGCAAG
This sequence comes from Synechococcus sp. UW140, assembly GCA_943371015.1. Lineage (GTDB taxonomy): Bacteria > Bacteroidota > Bacteroidia > Palsa-965 > Palsa-965. Next base: position 8,215 of record CALRTD020000156.1, read on the forward strand.
AATTTTACCCGGCGGCGTTTCTTATCCCGAAGTTTCGATAGGCCGCGTTGCAACATCTGCTTCGGCAAGAGGCACCGGAATAGGCCGCGAACTAATGAACTACACGCTCAGACAAGTCAGAGAGGTATTCGGCGCTGTGCCGGTGCGCATTTCTGCACAATGCTACCTCGAACGTTTCTACGAAAGTCTGGGCTTTGTAAGACAAGGAGAAGACTATCTCGAAGACAATATTCCGCATGTAGAAATGTTGTTAGCGCAGGAATTATAAAACTGAAATATTGATGAAACAAATGCCTCAGATCAACCTGCTGCGCGGTATTGCCGCTGCTATGGTTGCTTTGTATCACTTCTTTTGGTTTAGCGGTAATGATGGTGCGCTGTTCACTGAAGGCGGAACAATCCGCAATCTAACATCCTTCGGTGCAACAGGGGTTTATTTGTTTTTCGTGATTTCAGGTTTTGTTATCCCGTGGTCAATGTATCACGGTGGCTATACGATTTCCAAGATTTTTAAATTTCTGGTAAAACGTTTGCTTCGTTTAGAGCCGCCCTACATTGCATCAATTATCCTGATAACTCTTTTCGGAATTTACTGGTCAATTAAGTGGACGGGAAGCTGGGATGTAAATATCCCGCAGTTACTGTTACATCTGGGTTACCTGATTCCGTTTACCGGAGGAAAGTATGAATGGATTAATATTATTTATTGGACGCTAGCCATCGAGTTCACCTATTATATTGTAC
>CALRTD020000157.1:0-8954 GCA_943371015.1 Synechococcus sp. UW140
GGGGTGCTTCTGAAAATTATTTTGGATGAGTTTGTAAAGGAGATAAGTAAACTGGATAAGAAACTAACTGTAAAAAAAACGCTTCCACAAATTGTAATTAGACATTCAGCCAACGAAGGTGTTAACTTAATGTTGTTTGCCATACGAATTGTAGAAAATGCGTATGCAAAAGAGGCCGACTTCGTTCCTATTTCGGCTACTCATATTGTAATGGGGAGAAAGATGCAAAAGCATTATGCAGAAAACAGAAAGGGGCTTGCAGCTACTAGGTTGAGACGGCTTATAAACGAGGGTTTAAAAAGACATCAGTGTCAATTAAGCGCTAGAGGAGAGGCTAGTCTTGATGGTTTAATATCGGAAATATTAAATAATGCGGAAGATCATAGCTATTTTGACTCATGGTATGCTTCTGCAAGTATGTTTGAAACAACAGATCCAAACAAAGAAAAAGGAGTCGTCGGAGAGATTAATTTTGCATTTCTAAATTTTGGAGATTCTATATTTGAAGGATTCGAAAAAACGAAAGAAGAAAACCATACTGTATATAAAGAAATGGAGGAGTTAAGTAATAATATTCGTGCGACAAAAAAAGGATGTCAGTTTACCAAAGAAAACTTATTCACTTTATATGCTTTGCAGGATGGAAATAGCAGACTGATCTATAATGAAGCAAGCCGAGGTACAGGAACGATGAAATTTATTAATTCATTTTTACTTCTTGGGGATTATGAGGATGCATACAATAATATTCATCCGCACTTAACCATTTATAGTGGGAAAACGATGTTAATTTGTGATAATAAATATCGCCCATTTGTAATTGACCATGTCAATTATTTATCTTTGAATAATGACAATGATCTTTCCTTACCACCAGAACCAACACACCTAAGAAATCTAGACTATCGTTTCCCCGGCACTTTTCTTACAGGAAAAATTTATTTAAACAGAAACCACTTAACTAAGAAGATTTCGGATGAACAGTAAGACTTTCAATTTACTCAAATACAGGGGAGGCCAAAGTTCTCTTTACACAGGTAGACCGCAAGGAGAATCCACCAGAGAAGAACTTGCGTTAAATAAGCTTGACAAAGAAAATAGTAACGTAGTGATAATAATTCCCGAAGGAACAAGTTCCATTAACCCATCATTTTTTTTAGGTCTCTTTTTTGAAAGTATTAAAACTCTTGGTGTTGAAGAGTTTAGGGAGAAATATCAATTTCAAGTTGAGGAGAGAGATTTAGAAATAAAAGAGATACTACTAGAAAATATTGAAGACGGGATAAGGCACGCACAAAATACTTTAATGGGTACTTCAGGGCTTAAGAGGTTTATTAAAAAAAAGTAAACAACAACATATCGTTACGCAATAATGATAAATAAAGAATTATTTGAAAAGCTTCTTCCTGTATTATTTAGTGGCGTGATAGCTGTATTGTTGTTTGTTGTTGGGAGAATAATTGATATCAGGTTAAAAAAAAAAGGAAACAAGAAGGAACTGGTACCAAAAAGTAATTATTGATCCCAATATTAGTAAAATAAATACATTTTATGACTCTGTTTTTACACAGGCGGAAACGTCATTTAATAATTTGAGTCAAGCGATTTCAAACATGTCAGCTAGAGACTATTATAAAGCGAAAGTGCAAGAGATAAATCAGATTAAGGAATTAAAAAAACAATTTGAATACGAATTCATAAATCTTGTGAGCACTAATTTTCCTGAAATAGCAGAGGAATTGGCAGAACACTTTAGAGATATGGAAGATATAGTAACAGAACTGTTTGATGAACAAGAATTGATAGAATCGAAACTAATAAGCATGAAACAAAAATTAAATTCGACTAAATATAATGTATATATAATTTTATATAAACCATTCACATTTCAAAGAGTAAAACTGAGGAAGTTGTTTTCAAAAATTTTTAAACGAACAAAGACAAATTAAAATAGCAATACAAGAACGGATTTAATCATTATTATTCATATGTGTTGCGGCTCTTTGAACTGGTTACAGAATTTTTAATTTACTAAACTTATAACTTTTGGCCGAGAAATGATATAAGCTTCAAAATAAAATATCTGAGGCTGTTTGACATTTATTTCAATGTGTAAATATTTTAGGTTGTGTGGTGAAGCCCTCATTTAATCATCTGTGCCAATAGAGATATAGAAGATTGAATTATGAGGTGATCCCAAAATCAGCTACAACATCTGATAGTGCTTTTGCAGTGTGCGCGCCGGTTGCTACACTAGCATTTATAAACATGCCGGGCAGCAGGCGGGAGTCTTCTTTACCTCAACCTTCGAGGTTTCAAAAACCTCGAAGGTTGAGGCAACATTAGAGACCTCGAAGGTTTAAGGCAACCGCACTGCAACAAGCATTACCAGCAATCGAGATAAGTACCTGACAACCATAAAATAAAGAACAGAAACAGCGTTAACCTTAATGATTTGGTAAAGAAGGATTAGTTTCTGAAAGCCACATTTACCAAATGAAATACGCGCTGCTTTTCATTTCACTCATTTTCCCTGCGGTGCTTTTGTCGCAGGCAGAAACAGAAGTGCTTTTGCTGAGTAAAGCCAGAAAAATTCTGGATCTGGCTCCCGATACAGCTTTTACCCAGATCAAAAAGGCGATACGAAATGCTGAAGCATCGGGCAATGAAACGGAACTTGCCGAAGGCTGCCAGTTGCTGGGAGAATTGTTTTACCGGCAAGGGGCTTTTTCTCAGAGTTTGATTTACTATCAGAAAGCGCTGAGCATTCGCGTGAGGCAGAATGATATTCAGCAACAGATCAGCCTGCACTCGGCTCTGGGAATTACGTATTATTTCTCGCGCCAGCCCAAACTGGCAGAGCAGGAACAGCGGCAGGCTTTGCTTTTGGCAGAGCAGCAGGGCGATGCTGTTGCCGAAGCGCAGGTGCTGACACGACTTGGGCATCTTCTCGAAAAAAGAAGCCAGCAAGACAGTGCATTATTTTATCACAACAAAGCACTGGAAAAAAGTAAAGGCATCAGCGATTCGGCCTTGTATGCTGAGATTTACGAGAACATCGGCAGTATTTATGAGGATCAGCAGCGCTATGATGAGGCCGGGATATATTTCGGAAAAGCATTGCGAATAAACACCGGAATGAAAAGGGAGGAAGAGCGCATCATAAACCTCAATAATCTGGGTGATGTATTCCGAAAAACCGGAAATTTTGAGAAAGCAAAATACTGGTCGTTTCAGGCGCTTTCTGCGGCCAGAGCTACAGGCAGCAGGTATCAGGAGAAAAGTGCGCTCAGAGATATTTCCAAACTTTATTTTGATGCCAATAATATCGTTGAGTCTAAAAAATACCTCGACTCCGCCTATCAGCTCACAGAAATGATTTACTCGGAAGACGGTGCTCAGCAAATTGCTTTGCTGGGATCGTTTTACGAGATGGAAAAGAAAGACAAGGAAATTCTGCTGCTCGAAAAAAATGCGCGGATCGATAACCTCCGCCGTTGGGGACTTGTAGCTTTAGCATTGATGATTTTTGCTGTTGCCGGATGGCAGTGGCAGAAAATTAAAAGCAATAAAAAGATTATTGCCGAGCAAAACCGGGTTTTTGAAGTCGAACAAAAGCTGCTGCAGATAGAGCTTGATAACGTAAAGCTGCGCGAGCAGCAACTTGAAGCCGAGGTGATGAATCACAGCTTGCAGGAAAAATACCTGCAGCGTGAACTTGAGCTGCGCAGCCAGACCCTTTCGTGGCACACGCTGCAACTGATCGAAAAAAATAAAGTGCTGGAGGATATTCAGAAGTCGCTGCTCGCATCGTTGCGTGCCGACGGCGCTCAGAAGAACAAAATGCTCAGAGAGACATCAAAAAGCATCGAACTGAATTTCAGAAAAGACGATTACTGGCAGCAGTTCGAGCATTTTTTCTCGCAAGTACACGCCAGCTTTTACGACGACCTGAAAGCCCGGCTTCCGGATATTTCGGCCGGAGAACAGCGCCTGTGTGCATTGCTCAGAATGAACATTGAGCCAAAAGAAACAGCAACGGTTCTCGGCATCACCCCCGACAGTTTGAGGATTGCGCGTTACCGATTACGCAAACGGTTGGGCTTAACCGGTAAAGACAGCCTGACGGAGTTTCTGTCAACCCTGGGAAACTCGGCAGTAAAACCAGCAGCACAAAAAGACGCCAACGTTCCGGATGCTGCCCTAACAATTTCCTAAGTATTTGTTAATCAGAAACCGCATTGGGCATAATAGACTTGCAGACAGCACATTACGGCCATTTCCCGACGCCTTGTACATGCTGTGTATATGGTTGTAATGCAGGTGTTGCCTGTTTGTTGCGGGCGGTTTTTTATTCTCATAACATACGCGGGGCATACTTGCAGAAAAAAAAGCAATGTATAAAAAAGCATTTTTCCCCATCCTGCTTTTTCTTACCCCGCTTGCCGTTTTTGGGCAGAATGCGTTGGTTAAGGGAAGTGTAAACGATCAGCAAACGGGAGCGCCTCTTCCCGGATGCAGAATACAGGTGTCAGGTTCTTCTGCCGGCACAGCATCTTCGCTCGACGGATCCTGGCAGCTCAACATTCCGGCGGATACACACAACATTGTATTCGCTTACTTAGGTTACGCAGCCGATACGATTAAGGTTGTGCTTACCGCCGGCGAAACCCGCATCCTCAACGTCAGCCTCAAGCCCGATGTGCGCCAGTTGAATGCAGTAACCATTAGCGGTGATTTGAGCGGACAGGCTCGCGCACTCAACCAGCAGCGCACCGCCGATAATATTGTAAATATTGTCTCTTCTGAGCAGATCGGTCGTTTTCCTGATCCCAATGCTGCCGAAGCGATGCAGCGTGTACCCGGTGTAAACATTGAGCGCGATCAGGGCGAAGGGCGCTATGTGCTTGTGCGCGGTCTGGCGCCGAAGTTTACCAACGTCAGCATCAACGGCGAACAAATTCCCTCGCCCGAGGCCGGTGTTCGCTACGTGGCGCTTGATGCCGTTCCTTCTGACCAGCTTGCATCTATGGAAATTCATAAAAGCCTGCTGCCCGATATGGACGGCGACGCAATTGGCGGCTCAGTAAACCTTATTACACGAAAGGCGCAAGACAGTGTGCCCCGCTTCAGCGGCTCGCTGGTGGGTGGCTACAATGCGCTTACCGGACAAGTGAACGGACAGGGCGGATTGCAGTACGGACAACGTTTCGGCAGCCGCCAGCAGGCCGGTTTGCTGATCAATCTTACCCATTACCAGAATAACCTCGGTTCCGATAACTGGGAGCGCGATATGAACGGCACCAAAGACTCGACCGATGATGTATTTGAACTGCGCGATTATACATTAACACGCACACGTTCTGCCGCCAGCCTCACGTTCGATTATCGCTTAAATCCCAACAGCGAGCTGTATTTCAGAGGTATGTACAACCGCTTTACCGATCGCGAATGGCGTCGCCGTTACAGCTTCATTCCTGAAGATGGCGAAGTTGAGTATGAACTCAAAGACCGTTTTGAAGCACAGGGAATTTCTTCATTCAACCTCGGTGGCCGTCACACATTTCCTCATTTCAGATTTGATTACGAATTATCGTCTTCGTTTGCATTTCAAAATACGCCTTACGATTATTCATCAGTATTTATTGCCGGTGTTCCGTCTTCTGTAAGCTATTTCGGACAGCAGTATCCGACCTTAACAGCACCCGGTTATCTCGATAACTCGCTCTACGGATTTGATGCACTTGAAATTGGAAGCACATTGGCAAAAGACCGGAACTTAACCGGCAAGTTTAACTTTTCGATTCCGACTACTATTCAGTCGAGCAAAGGAGAAATTCGTTTCGGAGGTAAAGCTCGTTTTAAAACGAAATCATATTCAATTAATCAGGTGGTGTATGAAGCACAAGGAAGCATTCCGGAGTTAAATTATTTTCAGGAAGCATCTGCCGATGATCATTTTCTTGGAGGTGCTTATGCGTTGTCGCCTTCGCTCAGCATGGGTTCTATGATTAATTATTTCAATGCAAACCCGGCTCAGTTTGAAATGCAGATCGAAGACAAATCAATTGATGAAGCACTTGAGGCATATACCGCAGAAGAAAATGTCATTGCCGGATATGTAATGGATCGTCAGTCGTTTGGACGTTTGGTAATTATCGGCGGAGTTCGGTATGAATTTTCTAAAGTAAGTTACACCTCAAGCGATGTTGTGATTGCGCCCAACGGAGATCTTCAGGCAATTGTTCCTGTAAGCGGCAGCACAACCTATGGTTTTATTTTACCGCAGATTCAGCTTCGTTTTGCCGCGCGTGAGCGCACAAACTTCCGTTTTGCGGCAACCCGCTCTTATGCACGCCCCAATTTCAGCGAAATAATTCCGGCACAGGAAGCCAATCTCGAAGACCGCGTTGTAACGATTGGCAACGCAGCGCTGAAGCCCGTAACCGCCACCAACATTGATCTGCTTTTTGAGCACTATCTGAGCAATGTGGGTATTATTTCGGCCGGAACTTTCTGGAAACAGCTCGATGGATTTATCTACAATGCTGTTAATTTTAATCAGCCCTATCTCGGTAATCAGCAATTACTGGTTGATGTTGTTCAGGCACAAAACGGCGAAAGAGCAAATTTGCTTGGCGCAGAATTTGCCTATCAGCACAACCTTCGTTTTTTACCGGGAGCGCTCAGCGGATTAGGCGTTTATTTCAACTATACCTACACCGCATCAGCAGCCACCATTCAAAGCCGTCTGGCCGATTCCGGAAATCCCAACCTCAAAGAAACAATCACACTTCCGGGTCAAGCGCGCCATCTCGGCAATGCAACGCTGATGTATGAGTACAAAGGTTTTTCACTGCGCGGCGCACTTAACTTTAATGGGCAGTACCTGAGTGAAGTTGGTACAACCACAGATTTTGATCTCTATGTGCGCAGCCGTATGCAGCTTGATGCTACTGCCGGTTATACGTTTAAAAAGTTCCGCGTTTTCACAGAGTTCCTGAATCTGACCAATCAGCCTTTCGAAACATTTATGGGCAATGATAACTACATCGTTCAGCGCGAATACTATTCCTGGTGGTCGCGGGTAGGTGTAAAGTTTGACTTCTAATCTGAAACAGTCATGAAAAAAACAATCATATTTTCATTGTGCGCACTTGCACTAATTACATCCTGCTCAAAAGAAAATCTGGATGTGGTGAATCCGCTGGATGCCGATAAATTTCCTCAGCAGATTATCGTTGATGAGGAAAACATTTACGAACGCGAAGACGCGGATAAAGTTGAAATAGAAGTTAAACTTACCGACAGAATAGATGTATCGGGACAAAACCCTTCGGGCATCTCAATTCCGCTCTCAGAGCAGGTTCGCGTTAACTTTGAACTCAGTGATGCTGCCGGATTTTCGGCCTGGAACAACTACATTTTAGGGGGCAATGCGTTTTATGAAATCGACGATTGCACAACATCAGATGATCTGAATATTGATCTGGATTTTCAGTTTGACAGCAACACCGGAAAAGGCTCTTTTCTTTTCCCAACCGGAACAACAGCAGTTATTCTTGAGTTTGAATTAGATGTTGCGGTAACAGATGATAATGTTGTGAATACAGATGATCGCGGTTTTACTTTTGCGCTTACCGGACTTGCGCAGGAAACATCGGCGGTAGTTGTAAATACAACACTGAAATCGGAATTCAGACTGTATGACGATGAGCAAGTTTTCGGTGAATGGGCAATTGATCAAAACGATACCACTCAACTGAATGGTGTTCGCACATTGCTTGAGCTTTCAGACGAAGACATTTCGCCACTCGTATCTGCCGATATCGACGGTATCAGTGTTGAAATTACTCCCGAAGAAACAAAGTTTGTAATCACACTCATTGCTACGGAAGTGGTAGAAGAGTGCTCGGTAATTGACACGGTGAACATTGAAATTGAGGTGGAGGGCGAAATAGATGAAATTACCGATGATGCACAAAGCGGAGAAATTGCGTTTATTGTGGAGCTCGAAAATTCAGACGGAACAATACGCGAAGTGGAGTACAGCGGAGAGTTTAACCGTTCTGGAAATACACTAACACTTACGTTAAGCGGAGATGACGGCGATAATCAGACTTCCGATATTACGCTTACTTTAACACGCTGATTTGAATATGAAAAAGAATACTGTACTGGCTCTGCTCTTGCTTTCTGCCGTCGCCTGTAGCAATAACAAAGAAAAACCAACAACACATCAGGCCGATCGTGTTGTGGCTGATACATTGCCAATAAAACCGGCAGTTGTTACCGACACCACAACACACGATACCGATGATCCTGCCATCTGGATTAACCCGCAGGATCCGGCGAAAAGCCTTATTCTGGGTACGGATAAAGATGAAGACGGCGCGCTTTATGTTTTTGACCTCAGCGGAAAAGAAGTTCCCGGCAAAACAATTCACGGACTGAAACGCCCCAATAATGTGGATATCGAATATGGCTTTACCTGGAAAGGACAGCCAACCGATATTGCTGTTGTTGCCGAACGGCTTACCAGTAAAATACGCGTGTTCAGTTTGCCGGACATGAAGGCGATTGACAACGGCGGAATTGATGTATTTGCCGGCGAGTCTGGCGAAGGCTATCGCGATCTGATGGGCATTGCCTGCTATAAGAACAGCAAGGGTGAGACAGATGTAATTATCGGAAGAAAAAACGGACCTGTTGACGGAACGTATCTCTGGCAATATCAGCTCACCGATTCGTCGGGTACATTAACAGCAAAGTTGCTTCGTAAGTTTGGGAAGTACTCAGGCAAAAAAGAAATCGAAGCCATTGCGGTTGATGATGAACTTGGTTACATCTATTATTCCGACGAAGGCGTTGGTGTACGTAAGTACTTCGCTGATCCTGAAAAGGGGAATGATGAACTTGCTCTTTTTGCACAAGACGGATTTGCCGGAGATCAC
>CALRTD020000158.1:0-8949 GCA_943371015.1 Synechococcus sp. UW140
GGGCCGCCTCCGCTAAGTACAAGACCTGTTTTATATTGCTCTGTCATTTTGCTGCAAAGTTAGCATCTTGCTTAAAAAACAACGATCAGCCGTAGCTGATCGTTGACAGATTATTTGCCGGTTTTTTTTGCGGCTTTTATTTTTTCAAGCAATTCCTTCGTTGCATCTGTTCCTTCACCTTCTTTTTTGCCTTGTGCAATAGCTCGTTTTGCCTGTGTTTCTGCTTCGTCGTAGTTGCCGACTTTATACAGCAGTGATGCATACGTATCAATAATTGCATAGCTGGGTTCTTTGTCTGAAGCATCCTTCATCCACGCAACGGCTTTTGATAGTATTGCTTTGTCTTCGCATTCTTCAAACAATGTCCAGCAAATCGAATTGGTTACTGCCGGTGCAACTCCGCCCTTTGCAAAATCTTCGTAGGCGGCGGTATATTTTGTCCAGTCTTTAGTTTTGCTGTAATACGTTAATTGAAACTCAAACGCAAGTCCTGTATTTTCAGGATATGCTTTCAGCGCATCAGTGTAAACTTTGTTGAATGCAGTTTCGTCTTTTGCCTCAGCCGCTTGCTCTACGCGGCTAAGAAATAGTTGCTGTATTTTATTGTCAACATTGTAAGCGCCGTATAAGTTGATGTAAGCTGTTCGGTTGGCAATCAAATAATCAGCATGTTTCTCGTTGAGCGGGAAACGCCACATGACACTCCACGCCACTTCCGACATAAGGTCTTTCTGATTGTCGAGGAAGTTATTAATGTCTTCTTCTTTTGCCGGTGTACGTTCTTTTGAGGGGCCAAAAGCATTCTTGTAAAACTCAGGATAACCCGGATCCAGCGCCGCACTTAATCCCGGACGTTTTTCATGCTTTGCCGGATTCATGGCATTGTTCAGTTCAGCAATAAAATCGGCAGGTTCACGAAATCCTACAATCGTATAGACCAACTCACCTTGGGGCGAAAAAACAAGATAGGTTGGGAAACCGGAAACATGATATTTCATGCTCAGCTGCTTTCCCTCGCCGCGTTCCATATCTCGTTTTACCGGAACAAATTTTGTATTCAGCAGTTCAGCAACAGCTTTGTCGGGAAACGTTTTTTTATCCATCACCTTGCACCAATAGCACCAATCGGTGAAACCATCGAGAAAGATGTATTTGTTTTCGTTTTTTGCTTTAGAGCGGATCGCATCCCACGTTCCATCGGCAAATTGAATGCCTTCTCCGGCCGAAACAACTGTGCTGAACAGCACTGCGAAAATGAGGACAATTTTTTTCATTCAAATTGGAATAATAGGGTTAAGCAAAAATTGAATTGAGCGAGAATGTTTCTTTAACACGAATTCCTTTTTCTGTTGATTCTACTGTGCAGCATTCGTTATATGCATCATGTTCGAAAAACAGAATGTAATCCTCGGCTGCTGCTTTGGGCAGGAAAATTTCTTTTTCCTCAAGGGTGAGCAGCGGACGTGTATCATAAGCCATAATCCACGGCAACGGTACGTGTGCAACCGAAGGCAAAAGATCGGCCATAAAAACCAGTGTTCTTCCGTTCACACGAATGTGCGGCAGCATCATCTCTCCGGTATGTCCGTTAGTGAACCAGGCTGTAAAACCGGGAATCAATTCATCACCTTCTTTGAAAAATTTGAGTTGCCCGCTTTCTTCAATCGGCAGGATATTTTCTTTCAAAAAACTTGCTTTTTCACGGGCATTGGGTTGTGTGGCCCATTTCCAGTGGCCTTCGTTACTCCAGTAAGTTGCGTTGGGAAATGCGGTAGTGAACTTCGATTTATCGTTCGTGTATTTTATACTTCCTCCGCAATGATCGAAATGCAGATGCGTCAGAAATACATCTGTAATCTCACTGAAATCAAAACCTGCGGCATGCAGCGATTTTTCGAGTGATGCATCACCGTGCAAGAAATAGTGTCCGAAAAACTTAGCATCCTGTTTATCACCGATTCCGTTGTCGATAAGAATCAGCCGGTTTCCGTCTTCTACAAGCAAACAACGCATAGCCCACGAACACATGTTGTTTTCGTCGGCCGGATTGTGTTTATTCCAAAGGCTTTTAGGTACAACCCCGTGCATTGCACCTCCGTCGAGTTTAAAGAATCCTGTATTTATAGTATGCAGTTTCATGTGGTGATTAGTTTGCCGGCGGTGTGTTGGTCGTATTATCGTCGCGTTTCGGAGCCCAGCGGTTCACATCATCGGCAGGAGGTTGTTGCCATGTGGTTGGTGGAGGCGTATCCTGAACAGGTGGAACCGGTGGCGGTGTTTGCACCGGTGGCGGTAGCGTCCACTGCTGCTGCTGCGGTGGTGGCGGTGTTTGTGCAGGTGGCTGCCAGGGATAGTTTTGCGGCGGATAGCCGGACTGCTGGTAATTCTGCGGTGGCCAGTTGCCGTAGCCCGGAGGTTGTTGGTACTGCTGACGCTGCTGCTGATTTTGAGCCGGCCAGTTTGCAGCAGATTGCGGTTGTGCCGCAGTATTGACAGTTGCCGACGGGGCTTTGCTGTTGAAGAAAATTATTGCCGTAATAATGCTGAATACCAGAAAGAAAATGCCTGAAAACACCATTGCCCAGCCACTTCCGTTAATCCTGTCGTTTGTTGCATTGTTCAGTTGAAACAGTGAATCGGCCGATTCGGCACAGTTGCAGTCGATATTCATGGTGTAAATGCCAGTACCCAGTGCAATGAGTCCGAACACAATTCCAAAAACAGATAAAGCTTTCATGCTGTTGAATTAGTAGAGATGCCGAAAATACGCAAAATGATGCATTTCAGGAAAGCCAATTTGATGAATAAACGGAGGAATATTTCTAAAAAACTGATTACTTACTAAATAATCAGTATTTTTGAATTGTGAATTCGCCGCGTACCCGTAAAGATGATATTGTTCAGCTCAGTGATGCACTTATCCGCACACAGGGCTGCAATGCGTTCAGCTATTACGATCTGGCCGAAGCGCTGAACTTACGTCCGGCGGCTATACATTATCATTTTCCGCATAAAACAGATTTACTTATAGCCGTAGCTCGCGCTGCAGAAGCACATTTTCAATCAGCTGTTCAAGAAATAGAAGAAGAATTTACTTCACCGGCTGATCAGCTTCAGGCTTTTGTAAAACGCATTTATCAGAAACCCGCAGCCGAGGGTAAACTGTGTATTGTGCTTGCACTTGGCAACGATTTCACATCACTCACTCCCGAATGCAGTGAAGCACTGCGCAATACGGCAACCGCAATTTTACACTGGCTTTCCAAATTACTTGCCTCCGGACAACTGCAGGGAGTGTTTAAATTTGAGGGCAGTGCAAAAGTCCGCGCTCAGTTGCTGATGGCTGCACTCAGCGCTTCACTTTCGCTTTCACGTTTATACGGAAAGCGCATCGTAACTGAAATGCATCAGCAACTGCTGAACGATATAATTGTTAAACCCACGGCTAAAAACCGAACATCACGCAAAAAATGAAACGAGTAGTTGTAACCGGAATTGGCGCCTTAACGCCCCTCGGAAATAATGCAGAAACATTTCGTAAAAATCTCTTTAACGGTGTTAGCGGTGCTGTGCCGATTACACATTTTGATGCATCGAAGTTTAAAACACAGTTTGCCTGTGAACTCAAAGACTTCAACCCTGAAACATTGCTTGACCGTTCGGGCTTGCGCCGTATGGATCCTGTAACATGGTATGCGCTTGCAGCTGCGGATGAAGCTCTTGCACAGGCCGGAATTCTTGCTGAAGGTGCAGTGAACAAAGATCGTGTTGGTATTATCTGGGCCAGCGGAAATGGTGGTTTTTACACGATTCAGGAACAGGTTTCGGAATTTGCCCGGGGCGACGGCACGCCGCGTTTCAATCCGTTCTTTATTCCGAAAGTGTTGATTGATATTACCTCAGGACAGCTTGCCATGCGCTACGGATTTCGCGGCATTAACTACACAGCTGTATCGGCTTGTGCTTCGGGTAACTCGGCGATAATGGATGCATTCAACTACGTGCGCTGGGGCAAAGCCGATAGTATTCTTGCCGGCGGTTCCGAAGCCCCAATTTGCGAAGCAGGTGTTGGCGGTTTCAATGCCATGAAAGCAATGAGCACACGAAACGATGATCCGAAAACAGCTTCGCGACCATACGACAAAGACCGCGATGGTTTTGTAATGGGCGAAGGTTCGGCGGCATTGGTGCTCGAATCGCTGGAGCATGCACAGGCACGCGGAGCAACTATTCTCGCTGAAATTGTAGGCGCGGGCATGTCGGCTGATGCGTATCACCTTACTTCTGTGCATCCCGAAGGTTTGGGTGCAAAATTAGCCATGCACATGGCGCTTGATGATGCCGGCATTACCCCCGAGGCCATCGACTACATCAACACACACGGAACATCAACACCCAATGGTGATGTAGCCGAACTCAAGGCTGTGGCAGCTGTGTTTGGTGAGCATATCAAAAATGTAAACCTCAGTTCTACAAAATCAATGACGGGTCATTTGCTGGGAGCTGCCGGAGCCGTTGAAGCATTGGCCTGCATATTTGCGTTGCAGGATGATAAAATTCCACCCACCATTAATCTGCAAAATCCGGATCCGGAAATTCCGGAAGGCTTTAACCTCACGCCCAACAAAGCCGTGAGCCGAAAAGTAAATTATGCGATGAGCAACACATTTGGCTTTGGCGGACACAATGCGATAACTATTTTCAAAAAGTTTGAAGCGTAATGAGTATTACTGATATGATTTCAGCATCGGGAGTAACATTTATTCTTGCTGCATTTTTCCTCAGCACGTTTAAATTTATTTCGTCTGAATCACGCTTTTATTTTCTGCTCAATTTCATTGGCGGAGCACTGGCGTGCTGGGGCAGTATGCTTATTCCTTCGTTGCCGTTTACTGTTCTCGAAGGTGTTTGGGCTATTGTTGCAGCAGCGGGTTTGGTCAAAACATTTATGCCCAAACCACAAAGCTAACGCCGCCCTGTTCAAAACACATTGCCGGTTTTTGTGTTCGCTGCGCAGTTTTCTGCTAAGTTGCACACATGCGTATTCACCTCATTGCAATTGGCGGCAGCGCAATGCACAACATGGCTTTGGCATTGCACGAAAAAGGATATCAGGTTACCGGTTCCGATGATGAAATCCGGGAACCCTCGCGAAGCCGTTTAGCCGCAAAAGGGTTGATGCCGGATGACGAAGGCTGGAATCCGGAAATGATTACACCTGATATTGATGCTGTCATTCTTGGTATGCACGCCCGAGCCGATAATCCTGAACTTATTCGTGCACAGGAGCTCGGGCTTACCGTTTTTTCGTATCCGGACTATTTGTATGAGCAAAGTCGCGATAAAACGCGTATCGTCATCGGCGGCAGTCACGGCAAAACATCCATTACAGCTATGGTGCTGCATGTATTTAAGCACTGCGGCATCGACACCGATTTTATGGTAGGTGCACAGCTCGAGGGTTTTGACACGATGGTGCGTATGACGCGTGATGCAAAGTTTATTGTACTTGAAGGCGATGAGTACTTAGCATCACCGGTTGACCGCCGTCCTAAATTTCATCTTTATCATCCGCATATTGCATTGCTTAGCGGCATTGCCTGGGATCACATCAACGTTTTTCCGACGTTTGATACTTATGTAGAGCAGTTCCGGATTTTTATTGAAAAAATAGAGCCGGAAGGCACGCTCATATATTGCGGAAACGATGATGTGTTGAAGAAAACGGCAGAAGAAACGCAAGGCCGAAACATCAGTAAAAAACAATACGGCATTCCGCCTCACGAAATTACAAACGGCACCACTAGATTGTTGCGTGATGATGGAAGCCGTGTACCGCTTCTTGTTTTCGGCGATCACAACCTCATGAACCTTGAAGGTGCCCGAATGATTTGCGAAAAAGCCGGAATAACGCAACAGCAGTTTGACGCAGCTATTCAATCGTTTAAAGGAGCTGCACGGCGGCTAGAGTTGGTTCGGCGTTCAGAAACATTTAATTGTTATAAAGATTTTGCGCATTCGCCCTCGAAACTCAAAGCCACAACAGCAGCCGTAAAAAAGCAATTCCCCGATCGGAAATTAGTAGCCTGTATGGAGCTGCACACATTCAGCAGTCTCACTGCTGAATTCCTTGCCGAGTACAACGGCGCAATGGATACTGCTGATGTAGCATATGTGTATTTCAACCCGCATACAATAGCACACAAGAAATTGCCGCCGATTACTGAAGCACAAGTAAAAGCTGCATTTGCCCGGTCAGATATTCAAGTGTCAACCAATTCGGCGGCTCTTGTTGATGAACTCAAACAAAGCAGCTGGAACAACAGCGTATTGTTGTTGATGACTTCAGGGAATTTCGACGGAGTAGATTTTGCCGAATTAGCTGCTGCAGTTGATCCCGCATAAATTATGCTGATTATGCAGTTTTACTGTGATTTGAGTTGTAGGAATGGATTTTCGATAGATTTAACCTAAAATATAATGTCAATAGAATTGATATATTATACTAGTAATAGCTTGTGTACTATTGCTATTGGGGAATAAATTTTGCTCAATCGAATCTGTAATTTGATTTTAGGTAATAAATGATGTGTTTTACAGAGAGTCAAATGCTGTTCTGTTCATTTGAAACACCAAACGGTCTGAATAACTAGCCCGGATTGTAGCGGAAAGCGCACAGGTGACGACACTGTATTTTGAGCAGATTCCTCCGAGCACTTGTAGCGGAAAGCCGGAGCGGATGGAATTTTATAGCACATTACTTTCGCTCCAACTTATTTTTAGATACAAATTCAGACACTTTCCAACGGCTGTAGTTTCGGGTGTGAGTCGCATGTATGAGTTAGAACAAAGCGACAAACTGACACCAGACAAAATAGCGATTGAAGTAACCATGATTGCTGCGTGTTTGCTGCCGTTCGGCAAAGGCTTAAAATGGTTGGGCGGTGAGTTGTATGTGGCAGTAACGGGAGGCGTAGAAACGGCAGCAGTTGGTTTGGGCGTTTATTATGTACGAAAACAGCCACTCTAATTACTAGAGTGGCTGTACAAATGCAATTGGTAATGCTTACTGTGTAATTGATAATTTGATTGGAATTTTCAATTCTTCGAGCAGTTTGTTATCGTCTTCAACCAATCTTTGCAATACTTTAGGGTTAAATGGATTCACAATTTCTATATCATCAAAAATAATACCTCTAACGGCATCAAGCGCATAAGCTGCGCCACCATTTGCAGTGGGAAGCGCATAATTGATTTGATCGAAATCAAGTTCGTCGGCGGCATTTACGGTTGGCCAGGCATTGTCTAAAAATGTACCGCGGATTTCGGGTGTAAGTAAAATATTGGCTTCGGGTGAACCGAATAACGACGTTCTGACTTGCTCAATTTCTACATAACCTCTGATTTCTAATGAAGCATTGGTTGCTAGATTTGGATTGCCGCCAATATTAGGTAAAATTGCCAAATTACCGGTTTGATTGGCTTCAAGCGTGTAAGTAGGTGATTGATATACTTTGTTAAAGGTGTTTGTTGTAGCCAAACTCAGTTCACCAATCGAGGTTTGTCCGGCATTCGGGTCGGCCGCAGTACCAACAACATCGAAAATGGCAGTTTGATTTGCAACAACTCCGGGCGCAGTTACCGTAAATTCGCGCAGCGGTTGACCAGCCGCATTCAATGCACGAGGAACAACTACTGTAATACGAAAACGAACACGGCGGTTCTCCAAATTTGCTACCGAAAGGAAATATCCTTGTACAACGCGACGGAATACTGCACTTACAGAGGCCGGTGTTCCTGGGGTGATACTGGCAATACGCTTAACCAGCAGTTCGAGGGTTGAAACTCTCTTTTTCATTTAAAATTTGATTTAGTTGTTTGCCATTATGCAGGGTCACGGCATTCACCCAGTCTGATCTAACTATCAGACAACAGCACAAAAATCTTTTGCTATAATTAAATTGAAATACCAAAAAATAATTTTGAAGTGATATCTAGTTGTATCATTTAATCATTTGAAAGTACTTATACTAAATGATAGCTGAAAAGCGTAGAAATAAATAATATAATAAATCAGAAGTCAAAGGAATGACATTAAAATTCAGCAAAGAAGCGATCAGAAATTATATCGCCGATGATTTTGCACCTTTTGCTGATACTTCTCCTGATGAAATTAGCTTCAATTAAATGGGAAATCTTTTAGTGCGATAGCGTATAGCAAAACCAAAGGATAAAAATTAAACAAGCTCAAAAGATTTTATACTTCCCCCCCAAAAAAAAACTCCTGCTTCAACATGCTGAAACAGGAGTTTGTATAAATTAGTTTACAACCAAGTTACGCCACTCGGAGGTTATCCATTTTGGCTTTTGTCAATTTCTCGCGGGCGTAGTCGATGGTAATGTTGAAACTTCGCGAAGTTGAGTCGGAAGGGATTTCGAACATGGCATCAATCATAATTGCTTCGCAAATTGAACGCAGGCCGCGTGCTCCGAGTTTGTATTCCATGGCTTTGTCAACAATGTGGTTGAATACCTCATCGTCGAAGCTGAGTTTTACGTTATCCATTTCAAACAGGCGAACATACTGCTTCATGAGCGCATTTTTCGGTTCTGTAAGAATGCTGCGGAGTGCTGAGCGGTCGAGCGGGTTCAAGTGCGCGAGTACGGGCAAGCGACCAATAAGCTCGGGAATAAGCCCGTAGCTTTTCAAGTCTTGCGGTACAATGTACTGCAGCATGTTCTCTTTGTCGATTTCTGCATCCTGCTGCCCGGCTGTGTAGCCAATGGTTTGCGATTTCAGACGGCGGGCAATTTTGCGGTCGATACCGTCGAAAGCTCCGCCGCAGATGAACAGAATGTTTCGGGTGTTTACCTGAATCATTTTCTGTTCCGGATGTTTACGGCCGCCCTGCGGGGGAACGTTTACCACGTTTCCTTCAAGCATTTTGA
>CALRTD020000159.1:0-8914 GCA_943371015.1 Synechococcus sp. UW140
TAACTAATCAGCAATATGGCCGAGTATACCACCGATCAGGAACTTCTTGAAGGCATAAAAGCAGGCGACAGTCAGGCTTTCAGGTTGGCGCATATTCGGTATTTTGCCATGATTCGTTACTTCGTGCTAAACAACAGCGGCCGCGATGAAGATGCACACGATGTGTTTCAGGATGCTTTGGTGATTTTGTACGAGCAATTGCTGGCCGGAAAGTTTGAGCAGCGCTCATCGCTTAAAACCTGGCTGTATGCTGTTGGCCGCAACCGCTGGCTGAAGCAGCTGAAAAAGAACGGACGCTTTATCAACATAACCGATTTTGAGCCTGTTGAGCCATTAGAACTTCAAAATGAAAACGAGCACCGCGATACACAGCACACGCTGCTGAAAGACGCGCTGAACCGCATGGGCGGGCCTTGCCGTAAGTTATTGCTGCTCTACTATTACTTCCGTAAAAGCATGGAAGAAATAGCCGCAGAAATGAACTACTCAGGTGCCGACTCCGCAAAGAATCAAAAATACAAATGCCTGCAGCGACTGCGTGCCGGTTTTAACACCTTAGCCGAACGGTAATGCCCATTGACGAAGCCACATACGAACAGCTCGAACGCTGGCTCCGCGGTGAACTGAACGCTGAGGAGCAAACCGCTTTTGAATTAAAGCTGGCCGAAGATCCCGAATTGCTGGCCGAGGCCGAATGGTTCGGCAATGCGCAGGAAGCCCTGCGCGATGAAGGCCGCGCCGCCATGAAAAAACTGATTGCCGGTGTTGGCGCAGGTGTTTCTGTTGCGGCATTGGCGGCATACACGCCAAGCCGCAATGTTATTCCGAAATGGAAGCTTTGGCTGAAAAAGTTTTGGTGGATTCCGGTTGGTGTAATTGCTGTTGCTGCTGCTACTGTTCTCACGCTTTCTGAAAGCCGCGTAGAAGACAAAACTAGCCCGAAAGAACCAGAGTCATCCAAAGAGCTTTTAACTCCCGACACCGCTAATAATGCAGCAGTTGCAGCTCCGGCTGCGGCGCCAGTAATTCCAAAACCTGTCGAGTCATATCATAAAGCCACCAACGACTCTGTAGTTTCTAAAAAAGAAACGCAACAGGAGATTTTTGTGGAAGACCGCTATCAGGCAATCGTTGCTATGCTTATCCGCGATTCGGGCTACGGCGGACCGGAGATTGTGAAAGCGCTGAAACGGCGTAAAATTGAGGTGTTTAATTCTCCTCCAAAACCTGCAGAGCCCAAAAAATAAGCTCGTTTATTCTTCTCTGAATTTTCGTGAAATGCGGTAAACGCCGTCAGGCAACGTGTCTTTTGCGGCCGGGTCGTAAACGGCAATTTTCCAGCCCTGCTTCATCAACTCCTGCATCCGGTTGCTTTCGGGTTTAAACCTGTAAGCAGGAATGCCGGTGTAAAAGTTGAAGGCAATGGCCGGCTGCAATCCGAATACTGCCCATTTTCCGCTGCCGAGTTCCTGTGCAAGTGCATAACTCTGCTGCCGGTCGTGAATGCGCTGGGCGCGAAAGCTGTTTTCGCCGGCCAGTGAAGTGTGGCGCTCTTCCAAAAGCGAAACCCGGAACGAAAACCAGCTCAGCAAAATCAGCAGCGGCAGAGCAACCAAATAGCCGCGCACCTTGTGCTCAACAACGCGGCGCAGCAGCATATCGAATAGTGCTGCACCGCCAAGCAGCAGCAGCGGGTACACCGGCAAGGTAAACAGCGGCATTTTGGTTGCAGCAAGTGCATAAAAAACAAAAAACACAAGCAGCATGGTAAATACCGACAAGGCCGCCGTTCGTTGCTTTGCCACAATAAGCAGCAGCAACCAGCCCAATGCAAACACACTGCTGAACACATACCCGAAATTATCGGCCAGCTGCTGCAGGTGATAATTCCACGGACCGCCGTGTGCTTCAATGGGAATGCTGAAATGCAATGCAGAATAACGCAATTCGTAAGCACTTTCAGCCGGAAAAACAGTGTGAATATACATCTGCCAGGGCAAAACTACTGCTGCTGTAATGCCCACCGCAAGCAATACATCGATCCAGCTTTGTTTGGTGCGGCGTTGCTTCGGACTAAGCAAAAGCCAGAGACCCCAGCCACCGAAGACCAGCAAACCGGGCAGCCATTTCACCAGCACCGCACAACCGGCCAGAATGCCGATCAGCCAGCGCATTCGCCGTTTTCCCTCAACTGCATATTCACAAAAAGCCCAGATGCTAAACAGCACAAATGCGGAGAAAATAACATCGTTGTGGTCGGTGTTGATATTGCCCGTAACCACATTAACAAACACATAACCAACCGCGAATAACAGTGCTGCATAAAATCCGGTTGCAGCTGTATAAAGCAGTTTTCCGATGCGGTAAATGGCGGGAACCATTAACACCGAAAGCAGGAGGGAAGGAAGTTTTACGGCAAACGGTGTATATCCAAGGGTTTTGAGCGATAACGCCATTAACCAGAGAAACAGCGGTTGTTTATGCAGCCAGATATGATTGCGATCCCATTCCGAAATATCATACGGCAACAACGGTTCCTGATAGAGAACGGGGGTAAACGGATGCGCGGTCATGTTGCGCGCTACAAGTGCGTGAAACTGTTCGTCCCAGTCATACACAAACGGATCAGTAAGAACGAAGGTGAGGCGCAGCAGAAAGGCGGTTAACGTGAGCAAAACTACGGCTGCTGTCATTCGCTTATGCACAAACAGCAGCAAGGCAAAAAACAACAATGCTCCGCTGCACGAAAGCAATACTAGATCTTGCGTCTGAAAATGTGTTTGCACAATTACTGATTTCTGTTTGCAAGATACTATTTCTGATCTGCTATCTTTGAAGTGTGCGGACATTGGTTTTTTCCCTGCTTATTTCAGCCCTGCGCTTACACGCACAGGTTGCTCCGTTTGAAACTGTTTGGGGACAAACACAGCGTACAGATCTGATTCGTTCCGTAAAACAGCTTTCTTCGGGATCAATATTTACCGTTGGTTTTTCGGCAGTTGATGGTTCTGCTTTTACACAGGCCGCACTGCACAAACTCTCAGAAAGCGGTCAGCTTGTCTGGACAATTTACTTTGGTGATTCGCTGAATGATTACGGGCAGAATTTGCAGATCACGCAAAACGGACAGTTGCTGATTTGCGGGGAAACACAAACTGCTGCAAACGGTCAGGATGCTTTTATAGCCTTGTTTGACACCTCCGGAACACAGCTCTGGCGGTACACGTACGGCGGAGCGCAGAATGAATCGGCAAAGAGCATTACAGAAACTGCCGACGGATTCTTTGTGGCCACAGGCTATGTGAGCAGCGGAAACGGCAGCAATGATGTCCTTATCCTGCGTACCGATGCTGCCGGGAATCTCATTTCAATCAATGCTTTTGGCAATTCAGATAACGACTACGGGCAAGCAATACAAGCCCTGCCCGACAGCGGCTGCATTGTAGCCGGCGATACGCGGGATCCTACAAACGGCGACTACAACGTGTTGTGTTTCCGGCTCGACAAAAACGGAAATGTGCTGTGGATGAATACCTACGGCGATTCGCACGAGAACGGCAGTCAAGGACTAACGCTGCTGAGCGACGGCACATTTCTCGTTTGCGGCGAATCGCACACTGCATCAAGCCCCGCATTCGATTTCTCGTTTGATAAGATTGATTTAAGCGGGGCAGAGCAGTGGCGCAGCACTTTTGGCGGAGCAGGTTCCGATGCTGCGTTTTCGGTACTTGAGGTGTATGGTGGTTATTTGCTTTGCGGCTACAGCAGCAGCTATTCGCCCGGGCCGATCAGTGCTGTAGTTGCCCGCACCGACACAGCCGGAAATCTGCTCTGGGCACGCAGCATACCCGACAGCAGCATTTCTATTTTGTATGAGTTGATTCCGGCGCTTTCGGGCAATTATCTGACCGCAGGCAATACCAATAATGGTGCTGATGACCAGTGTTTGCTGCTGCATTCGGATGCTGCGGGCTGGACGTTGTTGAGCGAGACTGCTGCCGCTGAAGAAGTGCTTGTTTATCCGAACCCCGGCAGCGCAGCGGCTCCGGTGCTTTATCTTCCGGCTTCGGCTAAAATTGTTCGGGCTGATGTTTATTCGGCATCCGGAAAACTGATTTTCAGTAAGCCGGTTTACACGATGATTTCTCCGGAAACAGAACTTCCGGCGGGCATTTATTTTGTACGGGTTTTTGCTGAAAACGGCGCTGTAACAACGCTGCGCTGGATACTTTTGTGATGCCCGGAAAGGCTTACAAATAAAGCGACTCAGCTAACTTTTGATTCGGACTCGTGCAGGATTTCTGCACCTACAACATCATCAAGTTTAATAAGCATTCCCATTTCCCCGAAACTGGTTTTATTGCGCTCGCCGAGTGTGGTGAAAAAGTAGTTTTGTGTACCACGGGGATTCTCGCGGATTACACCAAATACTTCTTTTCCCGACTTCATTTTGAAGCGACAGGGGCGGTCGTTAATGGCATTAAATTCCTGTGAAGTCATGGTATGGCTTTTAAGGGCTTATTCTCAAATTTCGTCAACACCGACCAGTAAAGTCAAATTTTGAACCCCCTAGTTATAAACATCTTTTGTTTCCTGTTAATCGTTATCAACAAGTATTTAATTTGGCTTTATGCAGTAAAAACGTAACTTCATCATTACCAATACTAAAAGAAAATATGATGCGCTATTTATTACTTCCGGCTGTGTTAATTATGGCAGCCGTTATTTTGGTAGTTACAGAGCAAAACAGACCAGCATCCGCGCAAAAACGCCCCGTAAAGTCCGAAAATCCTGCCGAGCCTTATGAGTGGATGGATATTCAGCGGAGTTTTCCGGATGCAACACCCGATGCGGCGGCTTACGAAGCGGCTATGCAAATGGCGCGCATACAGCAAAATCAGGCGCGTATGAGTTCTACTGTTTCATGGACTGTAGAAGGGCCGGGTAACTTAGGCGGCCGGTTTAATAGTTTGGCAATAGATCCTGCCAATTCACAAATTATGTTTGCCGGCAGCACAACCGGCGGCCTGTGGAAAACCACCAATGGCGGCGGCTCCTGGAATCCGGTATTCGATAACAATTCGTCGCTGTCTATTGGCTGCGTTGTGTTTGAGCCGGGCAGTTCAAGCACAATTTATGTAGGAACCGGCGACCCGAATGTGGGCGGCTATCCGTTTATCGGTAACGGAATTTATAAAACTACAGACGGAGGGCAAACCTGGACAAACCTGGGCTTGGGGAATACTTACATCATCAGCGATATTGCTATTGATCCCACCAATACAAACATTATTTATGCTTCCGCAATGGGGCTTCCGTTTGTGCGTGATAATAATCGGGGACTTTATAAATCTACCGACGGAGGACAAACCTGGACGCAGTCGTTGTTTGTAAGCAATCAAACCGGCATTTGCGACATGGTGCTGGATCCGGTAAATCCGCAGGTAGTATATGCCGCCAGCTGGAGCAGAATCCGGAATAATCAGGAATCATTTATTTACAGCACAGAATCAAAAATCTGGAAAAGCACAAATGGCGGTACTACGTGGAATGCAGCAATGACAGGCATCCCGAATCAGGCTTTTTCGCGCATTGGCTTAACAATGTATCCGGGAAACAACAATCAGCTTTTTGCAATGCTGGTGGATACTACGCTGCAACTGCAAGGAATTTACACCACCACAAATGCTGCCGGCAACTGGTCGGCCATTCCAACCTCTTCGCTCGACCCGAATGCGCTGGGCGGGTTTGGCTGGTACTTCGGGAAGATTTATGTGAATCCTTCCAATCCTTCAACCATTTACCTGCTCGGTGTTGATCAATGGCGTACAACCGACGGCGGAATAACTTGGAATACATTTACTCCGCCCTGGTACACCTACGAAGTTCATGCCGATGGCCATGACCTTGATTTTAACGCTGCCGGCGAAATTGTTTTATGTACCGATGGCGGCATTTACAAAACAAGCGATAATGGCAATACATGGTCGGATATTGATAATATACCGGCCAATATGTTTTACCGTGTTGCCAGTAATCCGTTTGCACCAAACAATTACTACGGTGGGGCGCAGGACAACGGAACCACGGGTGGATCTTCAAGCACGATCAACACCTGGTCGCGTATTTATGGCGGTGATGGTTTTCAGGCCTGGTTTGATCCCGGCGATGCAAATCTCTGGTATGTGGAAACACAAAACGGAGATGTAGCATTTACCGATGACGGTGGCTTTAACTACTATCCCATTACCGTGGGCGATTTCACCGACCGCAAGCATTGGGATATGCCTTATTTGCTGAGCATCCACAACCCAAGTGTTATGTATTTTGCTTCTCATCGCGTACATAAAATGACCGGTGCTCCTTATGGATTTACATCACCCATCAGTAATGATTTAACAGACGGTGTTATTTACGGTCCCCGCTTCCATACCATAACAGCACTCGGCGAATCGCCGCTGGCGCCGGGTTATTTGTATTCAGGAACGCTTGATGGTAATGTGTGGGTGACTACAAACGACGGCGGTTCGTGGACAAATGTAACCGCCGGTTTGCCTGATCGTTATGTGACTTCGGTAAAGGGCTCGCCCAATATTCTGAACAACATTTATGTAACACATTCGGGCTATAAATCGAATGAATTTATTCCGCACATCCATAAATCCGTTAATAATGGTCAGACCTGGACAGCTATTTCAGGCGATCTTCCGCAGTTTGCCATAAATGATCTGGTAATTATGCCGGGCAATGAAAATGTGCTGTTTGTTGCAACCGATGCCGGTGTTTATTTCACCACAAATGGCGGCACAAATTGGGTAAGAGCAGGTAACAACATGCCCGTAATTCCGGTTTATTCACTTGGTCTGAATACAACCGCAACAAAATTGGTTGCCGGCACATTTGCGCGTTCTATTCAAACATTATCAATCCCTGCATTATTAACCGGAACGCCTGCCGAAGCCACACTTCCGCAGCTGATTTCACTCTGGCCAAATCCGGCACAGGAAATGCTTACCGTTGAACTTCCTGCGCAAGCAGATGCAATAATTTATGACCTGAATGGAAAAGAGTTTTTGAAACAGCGTTGCACTTCCGGTGTTAATCAGTTACCGATAAACACTTTACCCTCTGGTACTTATCTGTTGAGTACAAATGCAAACGGTGTAATCCGCACATCACGGTTTGTTAAGTTATAACGAAAAGCGGCGGTTTCCTTTTATCGGAAACCGCCGCTTTTGGTTTTACAGATCTATTAACTAGTCATTTGTATCGGCTTCTGCCTCAGCTGCTGCCAATTGCTGAAGATCGCGATCGAAGAGGTAAAGATTGCCTTTATCACCACCAAGCAGTTTCAATTTGTCAAGAATCTGGCGAGCCAGAGCTTCTTCTTCAATTTGTTCTGAAACATACCACTGCAAAAAATTGTGTGTTGTGAAATCGCCTTCTTTTACGCAGGTACCAACGAGTTTATTGATTTCTGTTGACACCTTAACTTCGTGAACAAGAACGAGATCAAATACTTCTTTTACGCCTTTGAATGTTTTTGGCGGGGCGTTAAGCGTTGGAACTACAGCATGACCGCCGCGTTCATTAACATACTTCATGAGTTTGAGCATGTGCATGCGCTCCTCGTCAGAATGCTTATAAAGAAATTGTGCAATGCCATTCATGCCTTGAGTATCGGCCCAAGAAGCCATTGCAAGATAATATTGTGAAGAAGCACCTTCGAGTTCAATTTGCTGATTAAGTGCTGTTTGGATTTTTGCTGATAACATGGCTGTTCTGTTTTCTCTCACAAAGTTAGAATATTCATAGGCAAAGCTTGCGAAAACATGAATTAAATCGCGTTATTTTTGAGCACAGTAATTTTGTTGTACCATAACAAAACTGATGGCTTTAGTTACTATATTTCGCCCCTCGAAATGCGTAAGTTTTTTAACAGCCGTGCAGGAATAGTGCTTCTTCTCACCATTTTAACAGTGGTGCCGATAGCTGTTTTTGTATTACCTAAAACGTTCTTTGACGGCGGTCCTCCGCTGTGTATTTTTACTATACTTGCCGATACAGAATGTCCGGGCTGCGGATTAACACGAGGTACAATGCGCCTTACTCATTTTGACTTTGCAGGTGCGTGGGAAATGAATAAACTAACTTTTATTGTAATTCCGCTGTTGGGTATATGGTGGATAAAGCAGTGGATCATTGTCTTTAAGAAATACAAAAACCTTTACAATAAGTCAAACAACACAACAGTAAACAATTAAACCCAATAACATCTATGAAACACAACAAACTTATTACAGCTATTGCTGCTTTTGCAGCCGCTGCTTTCATCTTCTCATCGTGCAGCACAACCGACGGTTTAACCATTGAAAAGCGTCGTTACCGCGATGGTTATTATGTTTCAAAAAGCAAACGCAACGATAACAAAGCTGAAGAAAAGCAAGTTGTACTGAGCCGCGAAACCATTACTCCGCAACAAGCTGCTGCCCTCGAACAACAAGCTGTTCAGCCAGAAGCTGTTAAAGGAGAAGTACAACCGATTGCCGAACAAACAACATCTACTGCCCCTGTAGCTGTAAAACCTGCTGCAACAGTTAAAGCTGTTACCGAAGCTAAAGAAGAAGTTGCAGCAGTAAGCAAAAAAGAAGTTCGCGAAGCCGCTAAAACAGCTGTAAAACAAGCTAAAAAAGATGCAAAGAAATCAGCTGATGATGTTCCCGATATCGTGATCATCCTGCTTTGCATTTTCCTTTCTCCGCTTGCCGTTTACCTGATCAAAGGTGATATCGACAAAGATTTCTGGGTGAATTTGATTCTCTGGTTCCTTTGCGGAATCCCGGGCATTATCCATGCTTTCATTGTTTACAGCCGTAACAAATAAGCACGATCATTAAAAAAGCGGCGGATCCAA
>CALRTD020000160.1:0-8881 GCA_943371015.1 Synechococcus sp. UW140
CAGTAGTAGGTTTTACCGAAATAGAGATTATCAAAAAACTCGTCGGTATCGGTATTGCTGGTTGCTGAGTTGATGTAAGCATCTGTTGAACTGCGCAGCGCGGGCGAGTTAAACTGCAAACTGGTATCGCATTGCAAATCATAAAAATCGACTCCGGTGTGCGAACTCCAATCGAGCGTTAAACCTGTCCACTGGGTTGATGCAGTTGACGGACTAGTGAGCGTAACAAAATCGGCAGTGATAAAATTGCGAACCGTACTCCATGCACTCGTGTCAACCGCATTGCGCGCGCGAACACGCCAGTAATAGGTTTTACCGAAATACAGGTTATCAAAAAACTCGTCGGTATCGGTATTACTGGTTGCAGAGTTGATGTAAGCATCTGTTGAACTGCGCAGCGCGGGCGAGTTAAATTGCAAACTGGTGTCGCACTGCAAATCATAAAAATCTACTCCGGTATGCGAACTCCAGTCGAGCGTTAAACCTGTCCACTGGGTTGATGCAGTTGCCGGACTGGTAAGCGTAACAAAATTGGCAGTAATAAAGTTGCGAACAGTTCCCCACTGTGTCGTATCGTATGCTGTACGGGCACGAACGCGCCAGTAGTAAGTTTTACCGAAGTACAGATTATCGAAATACTCCTCTGTATCTATATTGCTGCTTGATGAGTTTATATAAGTATTGGTTGAACTGCGCAGCGCAGGCGAATTGAAGGAAAGCAGTGTATCACATTGAACATCATAAAAAGCGACATTTGCATAGGCGCTCCAATCGAGTGTAAGACCTGTCCACTGTGTTGTTGCAGTTGAAGGCGACTGCAGGGTAACCGCATCGAGTGTATTGAAAATCCGGGGCGTACTCCAGGCTGATGTATCATTAGGAATGTAAGCCCGAACACGCCAGTAATACACTTTCCCGAAATACATATTCCCAAAACTGTGTTCCGTATCGGTATTGGAACTACTGGAATTGATATATGTTTTAGTAACACGCTGGCGGTGAGGAGAAGTAAATCCGATAACAGTATCTACCTCTGCCTGATAAGCTTGTGTGCCAACAACGGCATTCCAGTCGAACGTAGTTCCGATAAAACCAGAACTATTGTTTGAGGGCGATGAAAGCGATGGCGTATTCCACGCGTACATTCCCGAAAAGAAGGTTAAAAAAGCAATAGTTGTTAATAGTAGTTTTTTCATAGCTGATAATTTATTAAAGCAGCAACTCAAATATACGGCCAAATAAAAATACAGTAAATTACTACTTGTCCGGAAAAAGTCAATTCAATACTAAACACCTCACAAAATCATTAGGAAGTCGCTTAAAACAAGCCGATACCCTCCAAATTTGTGATCTCACACAAATCGTACTTTTGTAGTTATGAATGAGCAACTTCAACTGCGGTATTCACAACTGAGCGAAACAGAGCGTACAGAACTTCACCGCCGGCTGGCTGATTCGCCCAAGAGTTTAATCCTGCTCAATTTGCTGAAGCAGAAAGGCCGGAATGCCTTGAATACAGCTGAAGTAGTTGATCTGCTTTACAGCGACAATGAAGCGCCTTTTGCAACCCGGCGCAATCGTTTTTTTAAACTTCGGTCAGAACTGCTTCGGTTGATGCAAAACCTGACACCGGTTTCTGTATCTGCATTGCTTCCGCTGGAAGAGCAGCTTTATCATTGCCGGCAACTGGTTAGCGCCAAACAGTTTGGCTTAGCTTCCGACGATTTGCGTAAACTGATTAACACATGCAGCACAAATAATATTTTTGAGCTGCTGCCCGAAGCTTACCTCTTACTTATTCAGTGTACACAATCGATCAACCTGCTGCACGAAACTCCTGAGCTGGCAGCCAAACTTAACCAGAGCAGCAGTTTACTTACCGCTTTCAGACAAATGCAGGCGCTGGGTCGGATTGCATATTACCATTCGCTCAAAAACAATGTGAAAAAAGTAACTGAATCAGTTGAGCAAATGCGCCGGATTATGCTCCGGTACAACAACTGGCTGCGGTTCCGCCTGTTTTATCATTTCAGTGCGTTTAACTACCGTGTTGCACACCCCAATGCCAATCAGAAAAGCGTTATGCACCATTTGCGCTTGGTACGAAAACTGGCAGCTGTACATCCTGATATGCCATGTCAGAATTACGAAAAGCATGGCGCCATTCAACTCGAACAATACCTTATTAATGGTGAAGCTACATTCCTGTTTCAACACGGCAAACACGAAGCCAGTTATAAGAAGTTTTGCGACCTCTGGGCGATACAGGAACGCATTCCCGAACTCCGCACAGCGCGCACCGACAGTTATTTCAACAACAGAATTACCATTGAAATGGCCTGCGGTAAAATGCGCGATGCACTTAAAACAGCGGAGAACTACATTGTCTTTCTGAACAAGCAAAACAACGAAGCCAGAAGATACATGGGCTACACTGTGCTGGCCAACCTCTACACCTATTCATGGCCGCAGATCACCGCACCCGATCCCGATTTTTTAATTCGTGAGCTGGGCACATACATTCGTCTTCTGCAAAAAACTAAAACTGCCGATCCTACAAACATTCAGGCAACACAAGCCATTTTTGCATTTCAGCATAAGAAATGGAATCTATCCAAAAAAATAATTGCACAGGAAGCTGTTCAGCAATTTTTGCAGCAGTCGGGACTCGGAATTTATAATCGGTTATTGTTACTTAATCCCTCTTCTCCACCTCAACAAATTCAAAAGTTGATAAAGGAATTAGAGCGTGAAAAAAACAAATCACAAATTCCGCAAGTCGTTTTTTCAAACGACAGAGCTATGCAAATGCTGCTTATGCTCAGCAAAGCCTGATTTGTATCAGTTGCCGGCATGATGCCGCTCATTCGCCCGATGTGCTGTTGTCTGTACTTTTAGCGTGTAAAATAATTACACCTACAAATCTGATAAACTACAGCAAAATGGCTACCATGACACAAAAATCGCTTTATGAATTGCATGCTGAGCATCGCGAATGGTTAAATAAACTTGCTTTCTATACCGATGAAATCGGTTATATGACTGGTCGCCTGTCTGAAGTAACTGCAAAGAACACCGCAAAAGAAGTATTAGCACAGTCTGAGCATTTCCAGAACCAGTTCATTATACAGAACAACCACATTGACAATCTGCGTCACGAAATAAAAGCACAGGAGAAAGTAATAACGGGTAATATCAATAATAACCCAGTTGCTGTTGATCACCGCAAAATGGATGATCATACTGATGAGCGTAACGCTGTTGAACAATTTGAAAAAATATTCAATGAGTTACGCAGAGAGTTTCTGGTCTGGCTCGCCAAAGTAATGTAACGTACAGTTGAATAGTTGAAGCTGTAGTGTGTCTCGGGAAGCCTGCCTGCTTCCCTAAATTAAAAACGTTTGTGAGCGGGTCTTCTCACAAACGTTTTTTTTATTGCTCACTCTACTTCTGACTCGGAACCTCAACTGGTTTTCTTTCGGAGATCTGGAAACCCAAACCGGCAGCAATTCTTACCTCATTAAACTTTACTGCAGGCTGTTGTTCAGGAAAATGCTTCCCAATAGCATAATGTGTTTCGGCAAAAAAGTAAAACCATTGCTCAGCATAAAAGCGGCAACCCAGGTGCGGCATTACCAATGGATTCAGTGAATAAAAATCAGGCAGGGTAATAAAATTTGACTTTAACTGCGAATAACTGAATCCAACTCCCAAACCGATATACGGATTAGCAACATCACCATGCAAAATATGTAATGATGCTCCGGCTGAGAACGTATTATGCACCTCAAAAATCTGATCGGCATTATTCGACTTGAGTGATAAAAACGCATCACCGTGCAGCGAAACCAACCTGTCGATAAACACAAAAGTGTGGCCGTGCAGGTAGTAATTTGCACTTTGTTGTCCGCTCATAAAACCCGGAGCAAAAGTTATTGATGATCCGAATTGCGGATAATACCGGTAAGGCTTGTCGTTTATCTTCTGAGGCCTTAATCCCGGCTTCTTAAAAAAGGGCGGTTGTGCATTTGTAAAAAAAGGCACAAGAGTAAACAGCAGAATAAGAAGTTGCTTTACCATAAATCTGCAATTCTGAAGTTACAACTCAATGTCAGCAGTAAATGCCCTTCGGCACTGAAACCCTGATGTTCTTCGATGTGCAGGATTTCCACCCCATTATATTCTTGAACGTGTGTATGCAGATCATCGCCAAGGTGCATCATGTACTGCGCATTGAGTGAAAGATCAGTAAAACGTCCCAGATTCAAATGCACACCAGCTCCGGCCTGAACGGCAGAACTCCAGCGCTTGGCCTCTTCGTATATCGGCGCTGTGGTTGTTCTGATCCAGGTATAATCAAAGCAATGACCAGCAAGCAGATAAGGTGTAAGTCGGCGGTAATAACTTGGTTTCTTTACGTCACTATTTCCGCCGGGAGATGGGGCAAACACTTCGGGTTCGCGCAAGTAAAACATCACCGACCAACCGATATGCCCATCAGTACGATGCCCGAGGCCGCTGATATCGGTATTGATGTAATCGGCAAACCACTCGGTATTGATGCGCCTGCTGAGTCGGATCCGAAATTGTCCGCCAACACCCAGACCCGGATCGCCGGCTTGGGTAAACAAACTGCTTGTGCTTCGGATGCCGAGCATGAATTTGCCGCCGTATTTTATTGACGGTGTAGTTTGTGCCTGCATAAATAGAGCACAAAACAAAACTGCAGTTGTAACAATAAGTTTAAGTCGCATATCCGGCTAAATATTGAGTAATGACAAGTTTTGTGAAATTACAAAACAGTAGTCTTACCATCTATGACTTACAACGTCTGAATAATTCTTATATAAAAGACGTATTGAAGTTTGCATGGTTGCCTGTTTACAAACACCGAAATGCTTCCATTATTCTACCAAGAAAACATTGATAAAAATGCCTTTATCTCCTTTCGAGATTTCAATGTTCGTTATCATAATGAATGGAATAATTTTCACAAACTTAATTGCTCCATCTTTTTCAAATGTAACTTTCAGACCATTATCGGTGAGTGAAAATTTATTCGTTCCACCCGATTTAACAACTTTGTAATATCTCTCATCAGTTCGCGCTTTCGAGCCATCGGAATAAAAAACAATAATATTCGCTACATATAATTCTGTAACATCATCCATCGTAATATTCATTTCCTTGAGTGATGTTTCAACCTGAGCTTTTGTTATCTGAGCTTTTACGGTTAACGAAAAACAGATAACCAATCCGAATACGAGTGCTAATTTTTTCATGTTTTTTTATAGTTTAGGGTTCACCGAATATATTAATTTAATTTGAGTTAATTTTTCAGATTTCACCTTTATTTCACAGGCATGATTTTCATCGATACCATAAATTAATGTAACTTAAACAACTAATTATCAGCCTTACGAAAATGGCCAAACGCAAGCAATACCATTATTATATTGGCGGCCGAAAAGGTCAAAAAATTCAGGTTACAGAAAGCGAACAACACTTAATTGTAGGCGGGTATTTCGACACTTTAGAAGCGTGTATTCATGGTTCAGAATCAAAAAAACTACTGAAATCCTTTTACCTTGTTGATTCGCTTCCGGAGTCAAACATTTTTATACTTCGTGTACGCAGCGCATTACCTGAAAAAGCAATTAAGATACGGGACAAAGCCCGCGAACTTTTCAAAAAAGAACAGGGCAACAAGATCCGTTTTTCGGGCCGTTTATATACCGACAGTCTTTCGAATCGTCCTGCCGTATATACACAATCTTTCTTCGTAAAATTTCATCATGCTGTTAGTCCAGAGCGTTGCCGGAGCATACTGAAACGTCTCGAACTGAAAGCCAGTCATACCTTCCGTTTCGCACACAATGCATTTTATGTAAAAGCAGCATCAGGCAAACCCAATCGCGCTTCGTGGATTTTTGCAAAGGCAGCTCAGTTGCTTGCGCTTGCTGAAGTAGAATTTGCACATCCCGAAATTATCCGCGTAAAAGGCTGGCGTTCGAGTATAAACCGAAGCTGGCACCTGAAACCTGTAACAATAGGCAAACGAAAAGTTGAAGCACACGTTTCAGCAGCAGAAGTGCATAAAGCAGGAATCACCGGAAAGGGGGTAACGATTGCCATTATTGATGACGGTGTTGACATACATCATCCGGAATTGCGCGATAAAATCGTTTCACCTTACAATGTAATGGACAAATCGTCCAATGTAATTCCTGAAGATTTATCGCTTGGCCATGGCACCTGCTGCGCGGGAGTGGCATTGGCTTCCGGCAAATACAAGGCCACCGGTGTAGCTCCCGGCGCGATGCTGATGCCAATCAGATGCGAAGCCAATCTTGGCTCAGTAGAAGAAGTAATGGCTATTGAATGGGCGGTGAAAAAAGGAGCTGATATTATCTCCTGCAGCTGGGGAGCCGAAGATGGGCGCTGGTACACCGCCGAAGATCCGCTGCATAACGAAATAACACTCCTGCCTGATATGATGCGCTTGGTGATACAATATGCCGTACTGAAAGGCCGAAAAGGAAAAGGCTGCATCATAACATGGGCTGCCGGAAACGGAAACGAACCGGCCGACAACGACGGATATGCCGCAAACGAAAATGTAATTACCGTTGCCGCCTGCAACGACCGCAGCACCCGAAGCATTTACAGCGATTACGGAAAAAGTATCTGGTGCTGCTTCCCAAGCAGTGACTTCGGAAATCGCCTGCTCGAACATCCGAATCCGCTTACAAAAGGAATCTGGACAACAGACCGCCAGGGAAAAGCAGGTGATAATAAGCGCGGTGACTACACAGCATCATTCGGCGGAACATCGAGTGCGGCTCCCGGAGTTGCAGGAGTATGCGCCTTGCTGCTGGAAGCCAATCCGCGCCTTACACAACAGGAAGTAAAAGATATCCTGCGCATCACCGCCGATAAAATAGACACCGATCACGGTCACTACGACCGCAACGGACATAGTCACTGGTACGGCTACGGACGCGTTAATGCTGTTAAAGCAGTAAAACTTGCGAAGAAAAAATAAACCTTTCATGAGTGTAAAAGCCCTTATCATCTCTCGACTCCGCTCGAGATGACAAGGGCAAGCTAGAAAGCCTTTGAAAGATTGTAAACAAGAATATTTTTTAACAGTTACGAAAAGAGCAAAGCCTTTCCTAAATTTACAGTAATGATTACCCGTGCAATACATACTGCTTACAAAACCGCACGGGAGCGTAAGTGGACGCGTATTTACTGGGCGGTTGATATACATGGAACCATGATGCCGCATACGTACCGCGGAACTGATTTGCCGAAAACATTTTATGCCCATGC
The DNA here is from genome assembly GCA_943371015.1 of Synechococcus sp. UW140. Lineage (GTDB taxonomy): Bacteria > Bacteroidota > Bacteroidia > Palsa-965 > Palsa-965. The sequence continues at coordinate 7,336 of CALRTD020000160.1, forward strand.
CAGAGAAGTGCTTCAGATAGCCTCTTCACGCAATGAAATTTGTTTGATTCTCTACACCTGCTCCCCAAAAACTGAAATCGAAAACTATCTTAACTTTTTTAAGATTAATGACATACATTTCGATTACGTAAATGAAAATCCGGAAGCAGAAAATACCGAATACGGCGATTATAAAAACAAGCCGTATTTCAATGTATTGTTTGAAGATAAGGCCGGATTTGATCCTGAGCATGATTGGGAACCCGTGCTGAGGTTATTGAAAGATGCAGATGCGTTGAAGTTTTAACTATAAAGTAATTTCCCGGATTAACAGTCCGAGAAACACTTTTTGCATTGCAAAATGCAAAAAGTACATTGCAACTTCTACAAATAAATCAGTTTCTGCGAAAGAGCAACTCGTGTACCAATCAGCATACATGCTTACCCCCAAACGCAATCAAACCGCCAAACACAACCAACTGCCGAAATTGCTTTGCTGTTTATTCTGTTTGCATTATCTTGAGTTCAAAATTGGTGACCATGATTCCGGATCAGTCGGCACAAACGCCCTCTACATTTAGTCTCTCGCCCTACTCGGGGCCGTGGACAGAAGCAGAAGCAGCACATTTACTCAGGCGCACCATGTTTGGGCCCACCTATCAGCAGATACAGGATGCGGTAGCCAACGGTATGAGTGCCACGCTCAGTACACTGCTTACCATTCCGCCGCTGAATCCGCCTGTTGCTTTTGATCCGGACGAAGCTGTTGTGCCGCAGGGGCAAACCTGGGTAAACAGTGTTTATCCGAGCGGAGATACACAGCCTACCGAAAATGCTCGCCTGCGCTCGCTTGCAGCCTGGACGATGCTTCGCATTAATACGGAACAGGTAAGCATTGCCGAAAAAATGTGCTTGTTCTGGCAAAATCACTTTGCCTGCGAAGCTGCTTTCGATTCGCGCGCTACCTATAACTACCTCATGCTGATCAGACAGCATGCACTTGGTAATTTCAAGCAGTTAGTAAAAGACATGACCATTGATCCTACAATGCTCATGTTTCTGGATGGCTACTCCAACAATGTGTTCAGTCCGAACGAAAACTACTCGCGTGAATTGCTCGAACTGTATTCGATTGGCAAAGGACTTCAGGTTGCTACCGGCGACTACACCACATTCACAGAAGCGGATGTGGCAGCCGGAGCCAAAATACTTACCGGATGGAGCATAGAAGGTTTGCGGAGTGATACCATTTCTTCGCCCTATGCTGTGTTTTATCCGCAACTGCACGATCAAACCAACAAAACTCTTTCGGCGCGTTTGGGCAATGCGGTTATCAATGCAAACGGGCAGCAAGAATACAGCGACTATATTGATGTAATCTTCGCGCAACCAACCATCGCCGAACATATCTGCAAAAAAATCTATCGCTACTTTGTCAACTACGACATTACACCAACTGTAATGAGTGATGTGATCAGCGATATGATGCAAACATTAGTGAGCAACAATTTTAATGTGCTCCCGGTTATGCAGCAATTGCTTGGCAGTGCACATTTTTACGATATGG
>CALRTD020000161.1:0-8877 GCA_943371015.1 Synechococcus sp. UW140
TAAAAACAGCATACAATCGGAGCCCACCAAGGCCGCATTTTCCTCTGCCCAGCGGAAATCATCGGTATTAAAAACAATCACCTTCAATTCGTGTGCCCTTTTGTAGTTTTCAGGTACCGGGCGACTTGTTTTTTTGGGCGAGAGGCAAATCCAATCCCAAGTTCCGGTGAGCGGATACGCCCCGGAGGTTTCAATAAATGTGGCAATGCCGTGTTCGCGAAGTTTTGCAGTAAGGTAATCGAGCTGAAATGCCGAAGGCTCTCCGCCGGTAACCACAACGGCTTTGGCAGGATGTTTCAGGGCATTTTCTACAATGGTATCGGCAAGGGTAAGCGGATGTGTATCAGCATCCCAGCTTTCTTTCACGTCGCACCAATGACACCCAACATCACAACCACCAAGGCGGATGAAATAAGCCGCTTTTCCGGTATGATAACCTTCGCCCTGAATCGTGTAAAACTCTTCCATAATAGGCAACAGACGGCCTGCATCGAGCTCCATTTGTTGTTCGGGACTGAGAGAAGAAGGTGTAACGTTGCCTGAAAATTTCACTGGTGTACTTGCTGTGGTTGTATGCACGAAGGTACGGAAAACCTGTGTTTTCAAATAAAGCAGTATCTTCTTACCGGCACAGCGTTATACCTGCATAACGCCTGCGGATATAAAAAGTAACGCAGGCAGCTCATTTTACTCCTTAGTTTATGTACAGAATAGTTTTTTTCATCGCTGCTGCTTTTCTTTTCTTAACGCAATCAAGCCATGCTACAACATGGGATGAACCCTGGCAAGACAGCGTAATTTGTAAGGCCGATTTTTTTGTGCTGGCCGAAATCGGTCATGTGAATAAACACAAAGGTGTTAAACTCAAAATCCTGAAAACATTAGCCGGTGGCGAGCTGAAAGGCACAATTAAAGTTGATAATTTCTATCTGCTCGATTTATGCAGCTACAGCGGCGGACATGGTCCCGAGTTTTATTTTCCGAAAGGCAAGAGTTATTTTTTTCTGAAGAAAAACAGCGGTAATACGTATTCAATTGCCACACCATCAGCCGGGTTCGATTATGTTGAAAAAAACAGTGTTTACGCAACATACCGCATCACTCAACACAAAAGTATTGTCCCTGTTGATGTTTATGAGCAAACAATGACCGCACTTTTCAATCATTACCACAGTAAATCATTTGATCTGAATTACATTCACAATTTCATTACCACACAACTCAGTAAAAAACCGGCAGGCCACAACCAAGACGAAATCAGCGAATTCTTTTTGCAGCATGCAGCACTCGAATGTATTTATCACCTTAAACTTCCCGGCTATTACGAGCGTATTCTTCCTTTTCTTTACAATACATCAAACTATCACATACAGATTTCAGCAGCGCGTGCTCTTGCATCCTGCAATACCGACGACTGTAAAATTACACTCATGAATTTCATTGCCGATTCGGTTCAGGCTCCGTTTACGCAAACTATTTGTGTGTACAGTTTAGCGTACATGAAACCGGCAGCTCTGAAAGCAGAGTTGGTTCTGCTCAAAGAAAAAGCATCAAACGCACGTGGCGATTTTGGTGAAAGCCTGATGGATCCGCGCATTTGCACAAGCATGCCAAGTCCTAAAGAAGCACTGGCTAATTTGTTGCGAACACTGTAAGTATTATTTGCTTAGTTCATCCAGCACTAACCAGCTCATCAGGCCCGCCCCGGTTTCCAGCGCAGCTTCATCAATGTCGAAATTCGGGTGATGCACGCCGTGGGTAAAACGTCCATCGGCAGAAGCAGTTCCGAGGCGATAAAAACACGCTGGCATTTGCTGCGAGAAAAATGCAAAGTCTTCGGCAGTCATGCGCATACTCAGCTCGGTTACATTTTCTTTTCCGAGGTACTCCTCAGCTGCATTCCGTGCCGATGAAGTTAGTGCGGCATCATTCACCAAAAAAGGATAGCCGCGCTCGATGCGAAACTCACAACGTCCGCCGAGGCTTTCGGCAACTTCGGCAGCCGTTTGCACCATTATGCGGTGTGCTTCGCTGCGCCAGGTTTCATTCATGGTGCGGAATGTACCTTCGAGCTTTACTTCGGCGGGAATCACATTGGTTGCGCCCTTGCCTTCAATTTTCCCGAAGGCAAGCACGGTGGGCGTTTCGCGGGTTTGCGCAATGCGTGTAGCTTCGTTCATAAACTGCTCCTGAAGTTTGAGCAGAATGGCCGAGGCAATAATAAGCGGATTTACATAATCGGCTGGCATGGCTGCGTGTCCGCCTTTTCCGGTTACCGTCATGTACAATTCATCAGTAGAAGCCATGTACATGCCGCTGCGGAAACCAACTTTCCCGGCCGGCAGCGACGGAAAAACATGCTGCGCAAAAATGGATTCGGGCTTCGGATTTTCAAGCACTCCGTCGCGAATCATTAATGACGCACCGCCGGGCAACACTTCTTCGCCGGGCTGAAAAATGAGTTTTACTGTTCCGGAAAATGCGTCGCGCAATTCGTGCAAAATAGTAGCTGCGCCCAGCAAACAAGCGGTATGCACATCGTGCCCGCAGGCGTGCATAACGCCGGGAACGGTTGAAATATAAGCTGTGTTGTTGGCTTCTGTAATCGGCAATGCATCCATATCGCCGCGAAGCGCTACTGTTTTGCGTTGCGGATGCTTACCTTCAATAAGAGCTACAATGCCTGTGCCCGAAAGCCTTTTGTGTGAGATGCCCAGTGCGGTTAATTGTGCCTCAACAAAAGCGGCGGTGTTGTGCTCCTGAAACGAAAGCTCAGGGTGAGCATGAATATGCCTGCGGATTTCAGTAATGCGCGGCAGAAGATTTTTAGCCGCTTGCTGCACGGCAATTTTTAATTCGTCGCGGGTCATCAGAAATCAAGGCTGAATGAAAGATACATCTGGCGCGGTAAAATTACACGGTCTTCAACTCCCCAGGCCATATCGAAGCGCACAAAATAACCCCAGATCCGGCTTCGCACACCCCAGCCAAAACCGCCGACAAATGGTTCTTTATGGTTTTTCAGCACAACAACAATTGGATTGCCGGGCGAACCAATGTAAGTGGTGTTGAGCGAATTACTTTCGTCGTATGGACTCTTTCCGGTCCATGCTGTTCCGAAATCGCCAAAGCCAATGACCTGAAAATTATTAATGAAATCAGAACGCAGCGGACGATTAAGCAGGTAGCGGAACAGCGGCATCCGAAGCTCGGCATTAATCAATGCAAAGCTGTTTCCGTTTCTGATGTTCTGCAAAAATCCGCGCATCGGCGTTGCCAGTGTTTGATAGGAATAGTTCTGATCATCGCTCACACGAACACTTTGATCAAACTTCGGAAACAACCAGTTATCAACCCCGCCGAGGTAATACACCAATTTTTCACGACCAAAAGAGGTTGCGCCGGAAATTCGTGTGGCGAGAATAAACTCACGGTGAATACGCAGGTAATAACGAAAATCAGCACCTACGGCATACAAATCATTTTTGAACCAGCGGTTTGATTTTTGATCGGCGCCCCATAAACTGTCAAGTCCCTGAAATGTCTCTGCAAACACTTTAAAGCGCATTCCATTGTACAAATTCAATCCGCGCTTGATTGTGTTATCGAATACAAATTCAACTTTGATGTTTGCTGAGTTGAAATACGTATTGCGCGCATTCAACGAAGCAAAATCGGTTGACTGAATAACGCGGCGGTCGTTGCGGTAACCAACCATTCCGCGCAATGATGCAACTTCACTAAACGGCCAGCGCAAACCGTAACGTGCTTCATGTGTATGAATGCGGGTTGAACTGGTGCTGCCTGTTAAGTTCTGAAATGCCTGCCGGTGCAGAATCCATGTTCTGTCGAGACGGCGACTGCGGTCTTCGTACAACAGCAGGTATTCGTTATTCATCAGATTGGCTGATAAGCGTACACCGCCCGTAATCTTTCGATCTTCGAGTAAATCGGTAAGTCCAATCTTAAACAAGCCGGTAAAACCGGGATTCAAATACACCGGCGAACTGCCGCCTGTAAAACGCTGATAGCCGATATTAAGAAAACTATTGTCTAATTGCCCGGTGAGGTACTCAAGCGAATACTGCACGTAGTAATTGCGCACAATCGGAAGCAAAAACGGATCGGAGGTTGTTTTCACCGTATCTGTTGCTGCAACAGTTGCCGCGGCACTGTCGGTTTTTGCAGCCGATGTAGGCTTGTTTCCGAATGTATAATTATTGATGTCGATGCCGCTGGAGTCGGTTGTTTTGGGATTCTCTGTTACAAGCACCGTTTGCATGCGTTGCTGAGGAATCAGCGGTTTGGGCGGATTGGCGCGGGCAATCGAATCAATTTCTGCATCTATCCGGGCAATTTCCAGTACGCGGTCGCGGTGAATGGTGTTGCGCAGTTTCTTGGATGTTATCTCTCCGAAATTGGTGAGCTGATTCACATACACCTGCCAGCGTCCGTCATGAAAAACTACTTCGGTATATTGCCCCGATGCAGGCGCAACATCTTGTTCCGAAATTGAGTATCGGTAATTTGTTGCTGTAACGCTTCGCGCAAAATAGCGGTAATGCGCGGCAGTATCCACATACGCAATTGAGCTGTCGAAATAACCAACATACCGGTTGCGCACACCATTCTGATCACTGAGATAGGTAAAATGTGTATCGTCCCACGGCATCGGCTGCACCTCATTTACACCGGGCGTGTTGGTGATACGGCGCAGCAAAACTGAACCTGATTTTACGTTATACAAAAACAAATCATACGAATGCGCGAGTATAACCTCAGTGCCTTTGCTGCGTTTATCTATAGTATCAGAAACACGGTTTGAACTGAAAATGATACTGCGCCCTCCGTCAACAAAACGCGGATGGAGATCATCGTAAATATCTTTCGTAATGGGCGTTGTTGCTCCTCCTGAAATGGTGTACAGGAAAATATCGGTTTGTCCGTTTTGCACGGCCGACATTACAAACTGTGTTCCGTCGGGCGAATAGCTGAAGTCGATGATCTTGATAAAATTGAAAATCGGTTTCACAATTTTTTCTCCCGATTCAATTTCATAGATTACTAAAAATGTCTCGCCGCGTTTTTCGTAAATCCACGAGATTAATTTACTCCCGGGGTGCCAGCTTACCAGCGGATAAGAGTAATCGTTGATGCGATCTATCTTATGTCCGAGTTTAAGCAAACGTTTACGTTTACCGGTTTGCAAATCCTGAAGCCAGAGTTTGGTTTGTCCGAGTTCGTTGGTTACATAACAAATACTTTTTCCGTCGGGACTAATTTTCACCTGACTGTAAGCCGCAGCAGCGCGCGGTTTTGTTACGGGTTTAATTCCCTGCGGCAACGTGCGTGTTGAGTCTTCGCTGTTGTAGCGTTCCAGAAAATAGCTTTGCCATTCTATGGCCAATACTTTAACATTTGTGCCAATAACAAAAAGTGTAGCGCTCTCCACATTCCGGCTCACGCGGGTCATGTAAAGAATATTCGGAATCACTCCCGGGCTGTATTTTTCAGAGATGTAGTACCAGATTGAATGGCCGGCAAGCCGTGCATCTTCGCCCAATAAATGATTGAATTTCCGGAAACGGCCCGAAGTAATGCCATCGCGTACACGACTGTCGATATCGGTATTCCAGCCATGTGCAACAAAAGAAATCAAGCCTTTGGTGTACCATTCGGGCAACGCCAGCAGGGTAGAATTCTTTACCATATCGCGGGCATTGCCGCCATACATCATGCTGTTGAGAATAACTTCTGCAATTCCGCCACGTATTTGCTCTTCGAGTTTAGCATGATCGCCTTCGTAGTACAGAAATACTTTTGTACCGACGAGCCGGGTAGTTCCGCCCACGTTCGATGATTCGTCGGTAGTCAGTCCGGCATTGCTTTGTTTAAAATCCTCCTGCTTGTTATACACTACAAATTCGATACGGCTTTCGAGCGGATAATCGAAGAAGCGTTCAATTTCGGCAAGATGATTTTTTGCCGCACGGGCTACATAAATAGCCATTTCCTTTCCGCCGGTGTTGTAATACACATCATACTTCGGGAAGCGGAAATAGTTCCATTTGAAGCTCTGATATTGCAGCCGGTTTTTGCCAAAATCGGTTTGAGAACCATTGTAGAACTGAGCTCCCGCAGTAAACGGAAGTAACAAAAGCAGCAGAAAGCGTAAAAAGCGCATCATAGAGGTATAACCCAAAACCAGCGTTGAGGTTTTAAAGTTAAGGAAATTGTGCTGCTTATCGGGTATCGCCGGCAAGTTTGTCCTGCCAAACCAAATTTTGAAGATGCGGCAACCGATCGTGTATATTTGCCGTATGCTGCAACTGAATAATTTTACATTCAATCCGTTTTACGAAAACACATACATTTTATTCGATGAGTCGAAAGAATGTATAATTATTGACCCCGGCTGTTTTGATGCTGATGAGGAAAACGAGCTGCATTCGTTTATCAGCAATAACGGGCTTACACCTGTTCGGCTGCTCAACACGCATTGCCATATCGACCATGTGTTGGGGAACAAATTTGTAAGTGATACCTGGAAAATTGGTCTGGAAATTCCGGTTAATGAAGCAACTGTGCTGAACAGTTACGCACAAACCTGCCATTTGTATGGTATTCCTGGCAATCAGCAGCCGGAAGTTTCGAGGTACATTACCGATGCGGAAACAATTCGTTTCGGAACTACAACGCTTCAGGTTATTCCAGCACCCGGCCACTCCCCCGGGCATGTCTGTTTTTATCATGCCGAAAGCAAAGTGCTGATCGGCGGCGATGTGCTTTTCCGCGGCAGTGTGGGGCGGACCGATTTGCCCGGAGGAAGCAGCGCACAACTCCTGAAAAGCATCCGCGAAAATTTATTCATTTTGCCTGACGATACGGTTGTTTATCCCGGCCACGGCCCGTCAACAACCATTGGCTTTGAAAAGAAGAGCAATCCGTTTGCCGGCTTGCAGCTTGCCCAATAACGTCAGGCCAAACCACAATGGAATCAGTTCAGCCAAGCCGTTTCAAATTTACAACTCTGCACAGCCGCATTCTGCTGGCATTGATTTGTACGGCATTTCTGCTGATTAAACTGCCGTATGTTGAATTGCCGTATTACTGGGATGAAGCCTGGGTATATGCACCGGCGGTTCAGGAAATGGCGGCCTCCGGGCCTTCGCTGGCTCCCGATGCCATTCCGGCCGAGCTTACCCGCGGGCATCCGCTGCTGTTTCATTTTCTCGCGGCAATTTGGGTTAGTGTTTTTGGGAATTCGGTAGTTGCCGCGCATTCGTTTGCGTTGCTGATTGCTGTGCTGCTGCTGATTGTGGTTTATCGCTCGGCATCGCGCATTTTTTCGCCCGCAGCAGGCATTGCTGCCGTTGTGCTGATTTGTGTGCAGCCTGTTTTTTTTGCACAATCGGGATTGCTGCTGCCCGAAATCATGCTGGCCTTGTTTCTGCTGCTTGCCTTACAGGCTTATATCGAAAACAAGTGGCTTGTGTATATGCTGGCAGCAGCAGCAGCGATACTTACTAAAGAATCGGCGGTGGCGTTGTTTGCCGGACTATCGGCGCATCGGATTTTGGCGTGGCTGAAGCATCGCGGCGGACACCGGCAGCATATAATTACACTGGTAAAAATTAATGCTCCGGCTTTGCTCTGGGCTGGATTTTTACTCTGGCAATATGCAGTTCGCGGATGGATGTTTTTTCCGTATCACGTTTATCTGATGAGCTTCGAGCCAACATTTATTCTCAATCAGTTTAACCGCTATCTGCTTTATATTTTTATTTATCAGGGACGAAATGCAATAACTGCAATTCTGGCGATTACGCTTTCGGCAATGGCTTTCGGCAAAATCAATTTATCGGCAGTACAGCGGCACTGGCTTATTTGCGCGGGTATTTTTTCGTTCTTCTTTTTTATGATGAGTGCCGTTAATTTTTACTCCGGCCGCTATGTTATTATTCTCGTTATCCTGCTCTGCATGGCAGCTGCAGGTATGCTTTCGCAAATAAATTGGAAAAAATGGATTGTTGTGTTACTGGTTATTGTTGGTGCAATTCCGTCAACAATAAACATGATTACTTATCCCGGAAAAGAAGACAATGAACGTGGCTATGCCAATACTGTAAAAGTGATGCAGCAGGCAGCCCAATGGCTCACCAGCAATGAGCAGAAAGACCGGAAAGTTTATGGCACTTTTCTCATTCACAATATGCTTACAGATGAGCGCGGTGGTTATTTGACAAAAGATAAATTACACAAACATACTGTTGCAGTGCCTGACAGTGCTTACTATATCGTTTGGAATAGTTTTGAGAATGAGCAAGTGATTAACGATTTAAAGAATGATACTTCCCTGTTTACAGAAGTGAAGAAGTTTGAAATAAGCAATTCGCAGATTATTATTTATCGCAGAAAAGAGTTGTAGAGTAATTCGATAGCCAATTAGCGATTAAAGGCGGCCAATTAAGCCGATGAATCAACCAGTTTTAGATAAACTTTCTTTTGCCGTGTGGAAAAACGGGAAGCATTGCGTTTTTAAGATGTGAGCCGCTCTTAAAAGATTAAATGCACATCCTTTAAAACACCATTGTTATGAAAACCCGCCTCCTCCGTTTCGCCCTCCTGCTTCCGGCTTTTCTGTTTGCCGCTCTGCTCAATGCACAGGCCGATGGCTCCGGCACAATTAAAGCCACCGTTCTTGATACTGATAAACGTCCGCTGCCCGGCGCTGTAGTGCGCATAGTAGGCACCAATATCGGCGGGGCAACCGATATGGACGGAGTGGTTAATCTCCGCGCGGTTTCTGCCGGAACCTATGAAGTAGAAGCCCGCATGGTCGGCTACAAAGCGTATGTAAAACGCGGCGTTGTAGTT
>CALRTD020000162.1:0-8829 GCA_943371015.1 Synechococcus sp. UW140
ATGTATTTCCTAATTTGGAGGAAAACATTTACTTATGCGTTTTGCTCCAATTCGCGGCATTTTCACATTCCTGCTTTTCTGCTCAAGTTTATTCGGCATAAAAGCAGCGGCGCAAACTTATCCCGATATACATTCATCGCGACCGCGAATTTATATTGATTCGGCACGATTTGCCTGGCTAAGCAGCAACCTCAGCAGCGGCGATTGCGGAACGACCTACACACAGTTTATCAATGCCGTAAATAACAACTGGTATAATGATCCGCAGTTGTATTTACTTGGAACAGACAGTTCGGTTTGGACTTGGGATTTCAATTCGCGCTGGGCACCGTATCAGGGAAAATTTGTTCCGGCGATCTACAAACTTACCGGCGATTCAACAGCTCTCAAGCGCTGCAGGTTTTTGATTACGCAAATCAATAACCGTATGGATACGCTGAATTTTGCCAACTACAGTTGGTTTGCAAACGAAGATATCATCCGCGATCTGGCTGATGTTGGCGGTATGCTCCTCGACTGGTGCTACGATGATTTACCCGTGCCGATGCGCCAGCACCTCGCTCAAAGCCTCTACAAAGCCGACCGGTATTTTATGAATACCTACATTCTTTCATCAGCCGGCAATAGTTATGTTTCGAGCCACAATGCATGGAATACCGTTTTTGCAAATCAGTATGCGCTTGTGCTCGACAGTGCCGACGGACTTACAGCACTTCAGCATGATACAGTGCAGTATTGGTATGAAGTGACGTACGATAAATTTATCAATGGATTTTTCCCGTGCTACGGCCATTACCGCGATGATGACGGAGGTTGGAACTGGACAGCGGCTTATTCGATGTGGAGTTTGGTCGATCAGTTTCAGTTATTTGAAAACATGCGCATCGCCACCGGAAAAAACTTTTATACTGACCTGCCCTGGGTACAGCAATCCATTAATCAATATTGGTATTTCATTCAGCCCGACGACTGGACGATAAACTGGGGCGATGGTTTTACAAAAATTCAGGGGGATCGGGTTATCTACTTGCATGCGCGTTACTACAATGATCCGCGCAGTCTCTGGCTCGCACAGCATTGGTCGCAACCGGCAAACATTACCTGGACCTGGCCGCTGTTTCAAAAATTGATGTATAAAGATTTCAACATGCCGGTTGTTGCCCAACCAGATCCTTCACACGATTGGTGGAGCGATAAAACCGGACTTTCGGTGAGCCGCACAGGCTGGGACACAACATCAACATTGGTTTGGCTTTACAATGCACCCAATAAAAAATCGGCACACGATCACCGCGATAATAATTCGTTTTGTGTGTACCGAAATGCCCCGCAAATTATTCATTCCGGATATTATGATGCTTACGGAACACAGCACTACATCAATTATTACATGCGCACTATTGCACACAACAGTATCTGTGTGTATGATTCGGCCGATCAATACACAAACTGGAATGTGAATGTAAGCAACGACGGCGGGCAAACAGAATCGCCGACGCTGATGAATTACAACGATATTTTCTCGCCGCAGGCACAAAAAGGAAAATGGATTTTATGGGGCAGCGGTAATAATTATTCCTACACAATTACGGATGCCGCGCTGAGTTATGATTCGTTAAAACTCGACAGATATACGCGGCGGTTGTTTTTCTACAAGCCCGATCATGTGCTGGTACTCGATCATGTTCATCTGAACAATACAACAACTGCACAACGCCGGGCAAAGTTCGTATTGCATTTTCAGCAGCAGCCGCAAATCAGCGGAAATATAATCAGCACAGAAGTTCCGGGGCATATCGAAACATTTGGCGGCAACGATATTTATCAGGCCAATGGCAACGGCAATGTAGCGATAAGAAGTTTGTTACCTGCCGCCGCAACGACAACCCGCATCGGAGGAAGCGGCTACGAATTTTATGTTGATGGTGTAAACTATCCGCCATCAACAACAATGGATACTATACACACCACACCCGGAAAATGGCGCATCGAAACTACTCCGCAAACGGTCACTGACAGTCTTGTATTTTTTCATACCATTAAAATAGGCGACAGTAATCAACCCGCAGCGGCAGGCGGAATTGCACAACAAAACACACATACGATTGGAGCCGATTGGGAGAATACACTTTTTATGTTTAGCGCTGTTGGTGATACTGGTGTGAATTACCAGATCATGACCGGAGTAGCGGGAGGCCGCACAGTAACTGTTGTTGCCGCCGATCTTAAACCCGGTCCCTTACACGCTGTATTACTGAACTCCTCCTTGATGAGCTACACATATCCCGATTCGGTGGGTGTGCTGATTACACAACTCAATCTCCCGGCAGGAACACATCAGGTTGAAATACTGCAGCTACCTAACACAACGGGCAATGATTTTACGTTAGCCGAAACACAGATTTTCCCCAATCCGGCCAGCAACGAATTATTTGTAACGATGCCCAACACAACTTCTCCTGCTGTACTTGAAATCATCAACCAGCTTGGGCAAATCGTCCTCTCTCAAACAGTTCAGAATAGTTCCAGAATAGATGTAAAAACGCTCCCGGAGGGACATTATGCTGTAACGCTGAGCAGTAACGGTAAATCAAGCGTCAGTAAACTGGTAATCGCGCGTTAAGTGAAAACCTGTTAAAATCAACGTAACAGCCCGCTAACGATTATCTTTGCCCTCAATGAGAAAATTTTTCGGAGTTCTGAAGTATGTTGACGGCTACTGGCGCAATGCCGGTATGAATATTTTCTTCAATATACTTTCGGTAATATTCAACCTGCTTTCGCTGTTAACAGTAATGCCGCTGCTCGATCTTTTATTTCAGGGCGGCGATGAACGTTTGCGTGAAGTTGCGGCAGCGGGCGCTGTCGAAATCACCTCACCTAAAAGCCTTGTGGCCCGCATTAACTATGAGCTTGCAGATTATATTACTTCGGCAGCTGATATGAGTGCGGCAAAAATGCAGGCACTCATTTTTATATGTGTTGCTGCAATTATTTTCATCTTTTTCAAAAGTGTATTTCGCTACCTCGCCATGTATTCTCTGGCTACCATTCGCAATGGTGTTGTGCGCGATTTACGAAATAAAATGTACGATAAAGCCCTCCGTTTGCCGCTGAGTTATTACAGCAACGAACGCAAAGGCGATCTTATCAGCCGGATGACTGCCGATGTGCAGGAAATTGAATGGAGTATCATGAGTTCGCTCGAAATGGTTTTTCGTGAACCGGTAACCATTCTCGGCTTTCTGATTTATCTGATTCTGGCAAGTCCGGAACTCACTCTTTTTGTACTTGCAGCAACGCCTGTAGTTGGCGGCTTACTGGCTATAGTTTCTAAAAGTCTTCGCAAAACATCGCATAAAGCCAAAGCTAAACTGGGTTTGCTGCTTTCGCTGATGGATGAAATGCTGGGCGGTTTGCGCATCATCAAAGGCTTTAATGCCGGCAAAAAAGTGAGCGAACGTTTCCAAAAAGAAAACGAAGAATATACCCGCATTATGATTCGCAATTATCGCCGTGTGGATCTGGCTTCTCCCATGAGTGAGTTCTTGATTGTCATCGTAATGACAATCATCATGTACTACGGAGGTCGTTTGGTGTTGTATGGCGACGGCACATTGCCTGCTGCACAATTCTTTGGTTACGTGGTTGTGTTTTCGCAACTCATTACACCGGTTCGTCAATTCTCGCAAGCGTACAATAACGTACAGAAAGGTCTTGCCTCTGCCGACCGTATTAATGCTGTGCTTAATGCCGAAGAAACCATTTCGGATGCACCGGAACCGGCACCGCTTACGAGTTTCAGCAATGCTATCGAATACAAAAATGTTTCGTTTGCATACACCCGCGGCGATGATGGCTATGCCCTGCGCAATATTAACCTTACAGTGCAGAAAGGCAAAACTATTGCGCTTGTCGGGCAATCGGGCTCCGGCAAAACTACGCTGGCAGATTTACTTCCCCGTTTTTACGATGTAACCGAAGGCGAAGTACTGATAGACGGTGTAAACATCCGCAACTTCCGCCTGCACGATTTGCGTGCACAGATGGGCATTGTGTCGCAGGAATCAATTTTGTTCAACGATACCGTATTCAACAACATTGCTTTCGGCGTTGACGGCGCAACACAGGAAGAAGTTGAAGCCGCCGCCCGCGTAGCCAATGCCCATGACTTTATCACCGCAATGCCCAACGGTTATCAAACCAATATCGGCGATCGCGGAGGTAAGATGTCGGGCGGTCAGCGGCAACGAATTGCGATTGCCAGAGCCGTACTCAAAAACCCGCCGCTGCTCATCCTCGACGAAGCCACATCCGCACTCGACACCAGTTCGGAGCGCTTGGTGCAGGATGCCCTCAATAACCTGATGCGCAACCGTACATCGCTCATTATTGCTCACCGTTTGAGCACCATTCAGCATGCCGATGAGATTGTAGTGATGCAGCACGGCGAAATTATTGAACGCGGAAGTCACCAGGCTTTATTGGAGAAAAACGGAGCCTACCGCAAGCTCTACGATATGCAGGCATTTGTATAATCAGGGCTGATGAAAGCGTAAGAGCCGGAGTATTTTTTAGTAATGCTTCGCAGTCTTAATGCTTATATTTGCTTGAGTCATTAAAAACAAGACCTATTCTTCTCACCATGAAACATAAATTACTTTCACTTCTTGCTGCATCGTTTGTTGGCACAGCAGCTTTGGCACAAATGCCTACAATGGATTTTGAATCGTGGAGCAGCCAGTCAGGCCCCCCGGCCTATAACGAGCCGCAAGGCTGGGCAACAGTAAATATTCTCTCCAATGTATTACTTGGCGGCAATCCGGTTACTGTTTTCCGCGAATCCAACAACCCGCACGGAGGCACTTACTGCATGCGCATTACCAGTGCTGCACTTACCAACAACCCTGCTCCGGCCGATATTCCGGATACCGTTGGTTTAGCACTCACAGGATCTATTACATTGTTCCCCACGCAGGGCATTTTCCCCGGCTTCGCATACTCAGCACGTCCGGCCAGCATCTCAGCCTACATGCGTTATACACCATCACCGCTTGGTGATTCCTGCTTTTTCTACGCAGTACTTACCCGCTGGAACGGCGCAAGTCGTGATACCATTGGTGTTGCCGGAAACATTATTGCCACAACAGTAAGCAACTGGACTCTTTACAACATGCCGTTTATTTACAATCCGTCGTTTGCAAGCGTACAACCCGACTCATTTGTTATTGCATGCTCTGCAACCGATGATGTATACCCGCATGTAAACAGCTCAATGTTTGTAGATGATATCTCAATCACCGGCTGGGTTGGTGTTAACGAACCGATGGCGTTGAACGGCGTAAGCGTATTCCCGAATCCTGCTTCAGAATTCACCACCATCCGCACCAACAACCCCGCTGCCCGTCAGGCTGTTGTTTACGACATGACTGGCCGCGAAGTAGCTCGCTACACATTTGAGAATGGCGAAGTAAATGCAGCTGCGTGGAATTTTGCCGCAGGTGTTTACAACTACACCATTCTTAACGAAGAGAAAGAAGTATTGAACCGCGGTAAATTTAACGTGAGTCACTAAACGATCGAACCGCATATCTGAAAAGAGACCGCCTGAGTAAATTCAGGCGGTCTTTTTTATACAAATAAGCTCCTCAGAATCGGGGATAAACCCAAAATTCAGCAGTAATTAATTAACATACAATTACTTAACACAATCTATCGTTTTTATACCTAAGTCATTGTTACTGATAAAATTAGATGTTCTTACGCATAAAAAGACATCTAAATCTGGCGCAAAAATTGGTAGTTAACCGGGCAGCGTTTTTACCTACTTTTGTACCGGCACATACTACATGAAAACTATATTTCCCCTTGCACTGCTTCTGATTTTACAATCATGCAGTTCTGATCCTATTTCAAACAACGAGCAACAGGTTATCGAAGATGATCCTGAGCGTGTTACTGAATTGGTGAAAGAATACCTCAGTACACACGTTTCAAAGTTTTCGGACAACGGAGCTGTCCCGCTCGACGGTGATACGATTACCACGTCCGGATTAATTAAAGAGTTTTATGGTAAACGCGGCTACGAACCTGTTTGGACAAAAGCCGGAAAGCTTTCCGCAGCCGGCGACTCGCTCCGGAGCATTCTGCTGAATGCCGAAAACTGGGGGCTCATCCCGTCTGATTATCATGCAGGCTTAATAGACAGTCTTTCGCGCACGGCACTTGATGCAAAAACCGAAGACTACAACGTGAACAAACTTGCACACAGCGAACTTTTGCTGAGTGATGCATTTTTCAACTTCGCCGTGCATGTTTCTGTTGGACGCATGGAAAACGACTCGGCAGAAACGCGGGTTTGGCGTGCCGATGTTCTTGACACCAATCTGGCTGCGGTTCTTGAAAGTGCGCTGAAACAAAAATCGCCGGCCGTAACCTTAGCAGCGCTCGAACCACAAATTGCCGAATACAAAGCACTGCGGGCATTCATCCCGGGTTTCCGCCGCGAGTTTGAAAAAACACAGTGGGAAGTACTTCCCAAAATGGAAGACGATACCACTGCTTTTCGCAAAGCATTAGTTAACCGGTTAATTGCGGGGCATGACCTCGATACCGCCCGCAGCGGAACCGATTCGCTGGCAGTAGCCGAAGCATTAAAAGCATTTCAGATACGTGTTGGTCTCGAACCCGACGGAAAAGCCGGCCGAAACACTGTGCGCGCACTCAATGTAACCTACACCGAACGCATCCAGCAAATGGCTGCCACGCTTGAACGCTGGCGAATTGAACCCAAACGCGAAGAACGCTATGTGTGGGTAAACATTCCCGAATTCCGCATGCACGTTATGGATGGCGATTCAATGATTATGGAATCGCGCATTGTAGTAGGAGCGCCCAAAACACAAACGCCCGAACTCGACAGCCGAATCAATCAGATGATACTTTTCCCCTACTGGCATGTGCCTTACAGCATTGCCGGAAAAGAAATCCTTCCTCACGTAAAGCGCGACAGTACTTACCTGCGCCGCAACCGCTACGAAGTTCTTGACCGCTCCGGTAAAATTGTTGATCCGAATTCAGTTGACTGGAAGAAATACGGTGAACGAAATTTGCCTTATAAATTCCGTCAGAAAACCGGCGATGATAATGCGCTCGGCATTCTGAAATTCAATTTCAACAACAAGCATGGCGTATATATGCACGACACCAACAGCAAAGGCTACTTTAACCGCGAAACCCGCGCACTGAGCCATGGCTGTATGCGTCTTGAGAATTATATGCAGCTTGCCTACTATCTCATCCGCGAAGACAGTGTAAAAATGCCGCGCGATACATTTGATCTGTACATGAAATCAGGGCGCCAGCGCACAATGCCCGTTCGTAAGCCTATTCCAATTCATGTTCGCTATTTCACCTGCGTCCCCAACAGCGAAGGAGACATTATTTTGTACAGCGACATTTATGACCGCGACAAACAAATGATACGCACGTTGTATCGCGAACCAAAAGCTGTTTCTCCCAAAAAGAAAACATCAGCAAAAGCGAAAGCTTAATTGCTGATGTTGATCTGAATTCCTGCTGAGGAAAAAGATTACTTCGGAATATTTCCTTCCCATTTATCCATAATCATACCCTCACGAATCGGGCGGAAAGCGGTGCGGCGGTTACGCTGATGCGCAGCTTCACGCTCTTCCTCGGTTGTCATTTTGTTGATGTCGGCCTCCGCTATAAGCGGCTGTTTTTCTCCGTAGCCTTTTGCTACAAGGCGGTCGGCCGAAATACCTTTTGAAATCAAATAGTCAACACAACTTTTAGCTCGTTCCTGCGAAAGTTTTTCGTTGTACTTATCGCTTCCGCGCGCATCAGTATGCGAACTGATTTCTACACTGATGTTATCATTTAGTTCGAGGAAAGTAACAAGATCATCGAGGATTTTCTGCGACTCCGGACGAAGTGTTGCTCTGTCGAAATCATACTCAATACCCGGAATTACAATTTCGCCGGCCGGAATTGGTGTCAGGAAGAAATCATGCTCAAACGCTTTGCTGTCGGTAAGTCCAACCGTTGAAATACTTGTTGCATCACCAAAGAATTTATTCTTCTGCGCTTTGATATATAATTCCTGATTGAGTGTAAGCGGCGTTTCGTAATATCCTGCCGAATCGGTGATGATATAAAATGTCTCCTGATCGCCTCGTATATCTTTAAAGGTGAGCAGGGCATTACCAATGGGTTTATTCGTTTCAACATTGTACACATGCCCTTTGAGGCTGAACACCAGCGGCTCGTTCTGGAACTGATAAGCACGATAGCAATACCCATTGCCGGCAGGGCCGCAGGTTGCGCATTTTTCGCGATCAGAAGAATAATAACCTTCCTGCTGCAAACGGTCGAGCACAAAGTAGGCATCATCACGCGATGAGTTGAACGGTGCATCTAAGTTCCGCGGCTGACTCCAAGTCGAATCTTCGGTATTGAAGGCTGTTTTCACAATATCCAGTCCGCCGAAACCACCCATTCCGTTTGAACTGTAAAAAAGTGTGTTGGAGGTAAAGTGAAAAAACGGAGTCACCTCATCGCCAGCCGTGTTGATCAGCGGCCCCATGTTTATTGCATTGGAGGCGTTTCCGTCTTCATCAATCTGAACCGACCAAATATCAAAGCCCCCTTGTCCGCCGGGACGATCAGATGAAAAGTAAAGTGTGGTGCCGTCGTTTGAGAAACACGGATGCATTGCTTTAGAGCCCGGCACATTAACAGCGCTGTTCAGTTTAAGCGGCGACAGCCATTCTTCGCCCACACTGCGACTGAGAAATATTGCACACTCTT
>CALRTD020000163.1:0-8821 GCA_943371015.1 Synechococcus sp. UW140
AATTTCACGCGAACTGTTTTCTTCCGAACACTTAATAGAACATATACAGAACGGTCTCAATGCTTCTGAAATGGCTGCCAGACGCTTCCGTACTATTGCTCAAATTGCAGGACTCACATTTGGCGGCTATCCCGGTCGTGAAAAGAAAACCAGACATTTGCAGGCTTCCTCTAAACTTTTCTTTGAAGTTTTCCGTGATTATGAACCCAATCACTTGCTGCTGAAACAAGCCTATGAAGAAGTTTTGCTTGAACAGCTTGACGAAGTGCGAATACGAAAGTTATTGAAGCGACTCGAAACACAGGAATTTATTGTCAGAAAAACGAAACAGCCTACACCATTTGCATTTCCGATTATGGTTGAACGTATTCGTGAAAAAATGAGCACCGAAAAACTTGAAGACCGTGTACAAAAGATGATCAAACAACTTGAAAAGGAGACTTCACGTTGATAACATCTGTAGTAATTAAGGGCGAAGAATTACTGTTGCTGCCTGAGAAAGCAGTGTACTGGCCTTCTGCTAAACTATTGCTTGCCGCCGATTTGCATCTCGGCAAAACAACGCATTTCAGAAAAGCGGGTATTGCTGTTCCCGATCAGCCTGCTGCAGAAACACTGAACCGACTGAAACAAACCGCCGAGCTTTATGATGCCGAACAAATTGTAATTATCGGTGATTTATTTCACAGCAACCCGAATGCAGAATGGCAACTTTTTTCAGAATGGCATAAACAACTCAATATTCCGATCAAATTTATTACAGGCAATCACGATAAATTACTTTTAGCATCTCAACCGCAAACACCTATTGAATTATGCGGCGATGAACTTATTGTCTCTCCATTTTTGTTTCAGCATCATCCCATTGAAACAGAAGATAATCGTAATTACTATCGGATTGCCGGCCATGTCCATCCCGGCTACAGTTTACGCGGAAAAGCCCGTCAGCGACTCATTCTGCCCTGCTTTTGTGTAGAGCAATACCAACTGATACTTCCTGCTTTCGGAAGTTTTACCGGAAAAGAAATCATTGAGCCTAGAGCTAATGCACGCTACTTTGTAATAGCCGGAAATACAGTTACCGAAGTTCCGCAAACGTAGCCGGCAATTACTGCACGCGAATACGATAATTCTTTTTCTCGGTGAGATTCCCGATAGGCTTCAGCGAAAGTCCTTCTGCAACTGCAACATTCAAAAACGCTGCAACGTTTTCGGCGGCAACAGCAACTAGTAAACCACCACTGGTTTGCGGATCACAAAGCACGGTGCGGTTATCGTCGTTCACACCTTCTATTCCGCTTCCGTAACTATCCCAGTTTCGCTTCGTACCTCCCGGAATACATTTCTGCGCGATGTATTCTTCAATAGCCGGAAGCAGCGGCAATGCAGCAAAGTTAACTTCAGCACTTAGTCCGCTGCCGTCAACCATTTCCCCGAGATGTCCGAGCAAACCAAAACCGGTAACATCGGTTATTGCATGCACATACGGCAGCTTTCCGAATGCAGCGCCTGCGCTGTTCAGTTTCAGCATCGAGTCAACAGCATTCTGAAAATGCTCAGGCTGCACAACTCCTTTTTTCTGCGCTGTGGTGAGAATGCCCACACCAAGTGGCTTTGTGAGAAATAATACATCACCTGCTTTTGCTGTTGAGTTCTGGCGAAGGTTTGCAATTTCAACTTCGCCTGTAACTGCAAGTCCGAACAACGGCTCTTCATTATCGATGCTGTGTCCGCCGGCAAGCGGAATACCTGCAGCGCGACAAACAGCACGCGCACCCTCAAGCACACGCCCGGCAAGCTCGGCAGGTACTTTATTGATCGGCCAACCCAACACAGCAATTGCCATCAGCGGACGGCCTCCCATGGCATACACATCGCTGATTGCATTAACAGAAGCAATCCGACCGAAATCAAAAGCATCATCAACAATGGGCATAAAAAAATCTGTTGTACTGATCACGGCTTTTCCATTTCCCAGATCATACACGGCTGCATCATCTTTTTTATCGTGACCAACCAGCAGACGCGGATCATTTTCGGTATGACCGGTATTTGAAATTTTCAAAATACCATCAAGTACTGCAGGAGCTATTTTACAGCCGCAACCTGCGCCGTGACTGTATTGTGTTAGTCGAATTGTATTGATCTCAGACATGTTCAGAATTATAAATGATGACGAAGAATTCGTTCAGCATTGGCTGCCGGATTATCTTCGGGTGTTTCAACTAAAGTAACTTGTTCTTTTGGTTTACGGAGATATGGATAGTTGTACGCTTTATCGTAATAACGAAGTGTTAAGCGCACAACAGTTTCAAGATCACCGTTACTGAGCGCCTCAAGTGCGCGCTGCGTATCAAGTCCGCCGAGGCGTTTACTGATTCGCTGTACAGCTTCGCGAAGCATCTCAACCGGAAAAGTTCCGTAATCGCGGAGTAAACGCTGTACTCGTAACTCATGCGGGATGCTGATTCTGAAAACATGTGCAGCTTCCATTTGTGCCCAAAATGCGGCAGGAACAAACACACGTCCAATGCTGCGCGATTCATCTTCGATCCATATTGGTTTTGCTGGATCAAGTTTGCGCAGTTCATTCCATAGATTATTTTCAAATTGTTCAACTGTAGGTTGCACACTCATCCCCAAAGCACCAAACGAAGAACCACGGTGCGAGGCAATAGCTTCGAGATCGAGAATTTGGTGATTTTGCAATGCAATCTGCTGAAGAATTTCTGTTTTTCCGCATCCAGTTTCTCCGCCTACAATGCATAATTTATACGGATTAACATAAGCCGAAAGTACATGATTGCGAAAAGCTTTGTAGCCGCCAACAAGTGTAAACGAAGGAATACCGGCTGTTTCGAAAAGCCACGCCATACTTCCGCTGCGCATTCCTCCGCGCCAGCAATGTACAAGAAGTCCTTCTTTATTTTCAGCAAGCAAGCGCGCCGCTTTAACAAAACCAGCCATTTTAGGACCAACCAATTCGAGCCCGAGATCAATGGCTTGCTGTTGACCTTGTTGCTTATAACAGGTACCTACCTGCGCACGTTCATCATCAGAAAAAAGCGGAATATTTACAGCACCGGGGATGTGACCTTTCGCAAACTCTCCCGGCGAACGCACATCAGCCACAGGCAGAGATACTGCTTTCTGTAAAAAATCGGAAACAAGAAGACGTTGCGGCACAATACAAAGATATATATCAGAGCGGAGAAACAGAGCGAGAGCAATTAACAGAGCGAGAGCGATTAACAGAGCGAGAGCGATTAACAGAGCGAGAATGAGAGCGAGTGCGGTTGATCGCTCTGTTTCTCCGCTCTCGCTCTGTGTTTAGAGTGTTTCGCGAAGGAAAAAAAAGATGAGTGCAAATTGCACTGTAAATCCGGCTAGCAATCCAACAACAACCTGCGCCGGGGTATGCGCGCGCAACTGCAAGCGGGCCGAGCCAATAGCTCCTGCAAGAATAAAGAGTAAAGCAGCAAGCCATGCAGGGCCATCATCAGCGCGAAGAAAAAGGGCTGTTATTCCTCCGGCTAAACCAGCAGTACCAATACTGTGCAAACTGATCTTCCAGCGAAGGTTTACCAAAAGTGAAACAATCATATTAATAAGAGCACCAAATACAAACAGCACAATGAAGTGCGGAATGTTTTTGTCTTTCATCATGAAATAGCAAAGCGCATAGATGAATGAAACCTGCAGCAGAGGCCAGTTTCGCTGGTGCTGCTCCTCCATTTGCATACTGTTGATGCGGCCCAGTCGTACGAGTACAAAAACTGATGCTGCCGGCAATGCAACTGTTGTAAGCGAAAGCAGCAATAAAACAGGCATACGCGCTTCATCAGCAAATTCGCTGACCTGCGGCAACATAAAATAATAGATGAGGGCCGCATACACACACATAAAAAGCGGATGCAACAACCAGGAAAGCAGGTGCGAAATGCTCGTCATCAGACTACTGTAGATCAAAGTTCTTTGCGCAGACGTGCAACCGGAATCTCCAATTGTTCGCGGTATTTGGCTACAGTGCGGCGCGCAATATTATAGCCTTTGTCTTTCAGGATTTTTGCAAGTGCATCGTCGGTAAGCGGACGGCGTTTGTTTTCGGCACCAATACAATCAGAAAGTATTTTCTTCACTTCGCGTGTCGAAACTTCTTCGCCGCTGTCGGTTGAAAGCGATTCAGAGAAGAAGCTTTTGAGCAGGAATGTACCGTACTGCGTTTGTACATATTTGCTGTTGGCCACGCGTGAAACAGTTGAAATATCAAGCCCTACACGATCTGCAATATCTTTCAGAATCATGGGCTTGAGTTGTGTTTCATCGCCTTCGAGGAAGTAGTCGTACTGATAATCGAGAATGGCCTGCATGGTAAACAGCAGTGTTTGCTGGCGCTGACGAAGCGCATCCATAAACCATTTCGCTGAATCAATTTTTTGTTTGATGAAGGTAACTGCTTCCTTACTGCTTTTTTCTTTACTGCGCGCGTATTCCGATAACATGCTTTGGTACATCCCGCTAACGCGGAGTTCAGGCATATTCCGATCGTTGAGTGTGAGCTCTAACTTACCGTCAACATTGATAATGGTAAAATCGGGAATAACATCCTGCACGAATCGCTGTGAATCGCCTGCTGTATTTCCCGGGCGCGGATTGAGGTGCGTTACTTCATTAATAACACGCTTCAATGAATCATCATCAATACCCAGTTTACGGGCAATTTTATCGTAATGCTTTTTCGAAAATTCATCCATGTGCTCACTCACCACACGCATCGCCAAAACTACTTCTGCGGTTTTAGGCATTTTACGTTTGAGCTGTAAAAGCAAGCACTCCTGAAGATCACGGGCACCTACGCCCGGCGGATCAAAGGTTTGAATGATATCAAGTAATTCGCGCAGCTCCTCTTCTGTTGTGCTTATGTTTTGCGAAAATGCAAGATCATCAACTACTGCATCCAGCTCACGTCGCAGGTATCCATCATCATCAATATTACCAATGAGATAAGAACCAACCTGATAATGATGATCATCGAGCGGTTGCAAACCAAGCTGTGTGAGCAGTAATTCCTGAAAACCGGGACCTTGCGAAAGCGGAGATTCGCGGCGCTCATCATCGGCACTGCCGTTGTTTACCTGTTCGCGATACGAGTAGCCCTCGTCTTCGTCCATGTAATCATCCAGTTCAAAAGCATCTTCTGTGCTGCGCTCGTCAATTTCTGAGAGGTCGTCTGAACTGTCGTTATCCTCATTATCCGAATCTCTTTCCTGCTCATCCTGTTCATCAAAAAGACCATCATCATCTTCGGCAAGGTCGTCCTTTTCTTCGTCGTCGGTTTGTTCACCTTCTTCGAGAGCCGGGTTGATTTCGAGTTCTTCTTTTATCCGCTGTTCAAGGGCAACAGTAGGCAACTGCAGCAATTTCATGAGCTGAATTTGCTGCGGTGAAAGCTTCTGCAGAAGCTTTTGCTGTAAGGATTGCTTTAACATAACAAGTGCATAAGTTGCAAAGCCGATACCAAGATAAAAGTAATTTTGGGAATGTTGGAATGATTTTTGATAGCGAAATCAAACTGATCGTTAATATTGAAGCGATTCTCAACCTGTTAGTAAAGCGTTTTTCAATATTTTTATAGAATAGAATCATGCCATGAAGAATAACGCGCTCAAAAAACACATTTATGAATTTATCGAACGGGCTGATGACAATACGCTTCAGGTAGTCTATAAATTACTTGAGGCTAATGTTGAACCGCAAACTCCTGTGTTTTCTTTAACACCTGAACAGGAAGCTGAAATTGAGCGCCGTATTAAAGAATATGAAAGAGGTAAAACCAAAACTTACACTCCTGCTCAGGCGAGGAAAATTGCAGAAGCTTCACTTAAAAAATGAAATTGATTGTTGCTGAACCGGCCGTTAGAGATACATCTGCTATTTCTAGTTGGTACATTTCAATTAATCCTGAACTGGTTGTTCTACTCCTCGACGAATTAGACGAAACATACTCGCTTATAGCAAAATATCCATTTTCCGGACGTCGGAGAAGGGGTAATTTATTTGAGATTGGACTAAAGCTGTTTCCATATATTGTTTTATATGAACTTCAGATTAAGCCTTCAGAAATTGTAGTTCATTGAATCTTTCATTTCAGACAAAAACCGTCAAAACGAAAAAAGCGCAAGTAATTGCTGCAAACCCTTTGCAAAAATTACCTACGCTAATGCTTATCGCAATAAGTCTTCTTTACGAAAACAATCCTTTCTTTTTCCTGCGTCCTGATGTGCTGCTTCCGAAAAGCATACCCATAAGTCCGCGCACGAGTGATTTGCCAAACTGTTGTGTTACCGGACTGGAAACCACTTTTTCGAGTGTTGATTTTTCATTCCGGCGCGGCTTGCTTTCGGCAGCTTCTTCTTTACGTTGTGCGTCTTGTTCTGCTTTCTCGGCTGCAGCTTTTTCGGCTTCTTCCATCCGTGCATTTACACGCTGTGTAAGCATTTCGTAAGCGCTTTCCGGATCAACAGCATCTTTGTACTTCTTATACATCTCCGATGCAGCCAGATGTTGCTGATGTGCTTCGGCCGAAAGCGGGCCCATTACAGAACGCGGTGGGAAGAGATGCACTGCTGTTGCTTCTGTAGGAATGCCTTTTTCACTGAGCGTTGTAAACAATGCCTGACCTATACCCAGAGACGTAAGCACGCGATCAATTTCGTAAAACTCTGATTTCGGATATGTGCGTGCTGTCTTTTTCAGATTGTCGGCGTCATTTGGAGTGAAGGCGCGCAAGGCATGCTGTACGCGGGTTCCAAGCTGACCAAGAACCGTATCCGGCACATCGAGTGGCGACTGCGAGCAGAAAAATACGCCAACTCCTTTTGAGCGGATAAGGCGAATGATTTGTTCTATCTGTTCCAGAAATGCTTTTGAAGAATCCTTAAACAGCAAATGTGCTTCATCAAAAAAGAATACCAGTTTGGGCTTGTCGAGATCACCGGCCTCGGGAAGAGTTTGGTAAATTTCTACAAGCAAACTCAATAAAAAAGTTGAATACAACACAGGCTTATCCTGCACATCCTGAATATTGAGAAGACTAATGAGTCCTTTGCCATCAACGCGTTCAAAAAGATCTTCAATATCAAACGAAGGCTCACCAAAAATATGTGCAACGCCTTGTTGTTCGAGTGCTACAATTTTTCGGAGAATTGTACCTGATGTTGCAGTAGAAATTTTTCCGTAGCTCTCTTTGATCTCTGCCGCACCTTCTCCTTCGCTTAAATAATTGAGTAGTTTTTTAAGGTCTTCGAGATTGAGCAGCGGAAGTTTATTATCGTCAGCATACTTAAACAGTACGCTCATTACACCGGTTTGTGTATCGTTGAGATCAAATATTTTTGAAAGCAGTACCGGACCAAACTCTGTTACCGAAGCGCGCATTTGTGCCCCGGTTTTACCGGAAAGCGAATAAATTTCTACCGGGAAACCCGTAGGTGAAAAGGTTTTACCAAGTGCGGCAACCCGCTCTTCCAGCTTAGGATTTACACTACCAGGAGTAGCAATACCGGAAAGATCACCTTTTACATCGAGCAGGAAACTGGGAACTCCTGCATCTGAAAGCGCTTCAACAAGAACCTGAAGTGTGCGCGTTTTACCTGTTCCGGTTGCGCCGGCTACAAGTCCGTGACGGTTCATCATACGCAGCGGAATGCTAACCGCCGCTTCAGCATGAATGGCATTTTCAAGCACACCTGCTCCGAGATAAATATGTTCACCAGGGGCGGTGTATGATGCTTTAATTTTCTCAATGTAAGCTTTAGGATCAGCCATAACGCAAAAGATGTATTTTTGCCCGAAGTTATTCAGATTTTCATTCACATCATTAACAAATCGCCCCATGGATCAACTGATCAAACTCGTTACAGAAAAAGCCGGTATTTCCGAAGCTCAAGCCAAAACAGCTATTGATACTGTTATGGGCTTTGTAAAAGATAAATTCCCCGCAGTTGGCGGTCAGCTCGATGGACTGATGAGCGGAAACATTAGCGATGCCGCTAAAGGTATAGCCGATAAACTCCCGGGAGGTATCGGAAATATTTTCAATTAATTATAACAGATTAAAGTCTGTTATCTTTCCGTTATTTCCGGGTAAATTCTGCGCTCACATCTCATGATCTGTAGATGTAAACCATTGTATTAAATGGTGCAACATCGGCAGAATTTTGATTTGTTATTGTTTGCATTACATTTGCCCTAACCTAAGACCACCTTAACCAAACAAAACACACACTATGGGATTCGTAAAAGAGTTCAAAGAGTTTGCCATGAAAGGCAATCTCATCGATATGGCAGTTGGTGTCGTAATCGGCGCTGCATTCGGTAAAGTTGTCAGCGCTTTTATTGACGGGGTGGTAATGCCGCCAATTGGAAAACTTATGGGCAATGTTGATTTCAACAACCTGTATTTTAGTCTCAATGACAAAGTTGATGCTGCAATTGCAGCAAACGGTGGCAATCTTATTGCTATTGAAAAAGCAAAAGAACTGGGGCCTGTTATTGCTTACGGTTCGTTTATTACTATGGTAATCGACTTTCTGATTGTTGCTTTCGTTGTGTTCTCGATTATCAAAATGATGAATCGCATGAAAAAGAAAGAAGCAGAAGCTCCCGCAGCTCCTCCCGCTCCTACAAAAGAAGAAGTTCTTCTTACCGAAATCCGCGACCTGCTCAAGCAAGGCCGATAATTTTACTATTCAAGGGTCACAATTTCGTTTCTGCCGAAACGAAATTGCGACCCTTCTTCATTTTCAAATCAATACTCAAA
>CALRTD020000164.1:0-8815 GCA_943371015.1 Synechococcus sp. UW140
ACTCACCGATTTTGTTTCACGATCGGGCTGTACGGGGCGGTTGTCGATGCCGCGAACAATGCGGTAATAGAAGCGTCCGGCTTTCCCGAATCGCTTTACTAATTCTTCTTCGGGCATTTGTTTGAGATCGGCACCGGTGTGCAGTCCCATTGCTTTCATTTTGCCGGCCGTTACTTTCCCTACGCCAAAAAAATCGCCAACGGCCAGCTGTTCCATAAATGCCTCAATACGCGAAGGGCCGATAAAGGTGAGTCCGTCGGGCTTTTGCATACCAGAAGCTACTTTGGCTACAAACTTATTGACCGATACCCCGGCGGAGGCAGTGAGCAGTGTGGCTTCACGAATTTCGGCCTTTATCGCTTTTGCAATTTCAATGGCCGATCCGATGCCCAGCTTGTCGTCTGTCACGTCCAGATACGCCTCATCAAGCGAAAGCGGCTCCACCAAATCAGTATAACGATGAAAAATAGCCCTGATTTGCTGCGAGGCTTCTTTATAGGCCGGAAACCGCGGCGGTACAAAAACACCCTGCGGGCAAAGCCTCAGTGCCTCGCTGCCGGGCATTGCAGAGCGCACACCAAATTTCCGGGCCTCGTAGCTTGCCGTGAGCACAACGCTGCGGCCATGCGGCCAACCTACAATTACCGGCTGCCCTTTTAGTTCGGGAGCATCACGCTGCTCGACAGATGCGTAAAAAGCATCCATGTCGATGTGTATGATTTTGCGGGTGTGCATTGCTGAGCAAATTTACGCGCTGCGCGGCAATAGCATCTCAACAATTTCTCGTGATGATACCATCAACAAATCGCCCGACCATATTTAGCCGGGCGATTTCAAACGGGGATGTAAATTACAATAGCGCCTTATTTCATTTCACAAACGGCAGAACTGTATGGTTTAACCGAAACCTTTCTCAGTTGTTTTTGAATGCAATAGGCAATACCATTGACATACTGACTGGCTTTCCGTTTTTGGTTCCCGGATTCCAGTTTGACATCAGACTAACAACGCGAATAGCTTCGGCATCGAGCAGCGGATGTATTCCTTTTTTTACCGTAACATCTTTTACTTTACCGGTTTCATCTATAACAAACTCAATAAAAACTTTGCCTTCTACACCCTTCGCCTTTGCTTCTTCCGGATACTTCAACTCCCGCGAAAGGAAATTCAAAAGCGCATCATTTCCGCCCGGGAACGATGGCTGAACAATATCATCAGGCACGGGCGGAGGCTCGGGTGCCGGCGGCGGCTCAGGTGCAGCAAGCGATGGCGCTGCCGGGGGCGATGGCGGCGCCGGCGGATCAGTAATGAATGAGTTAAACAGCAGCATTACTCCTGCCAGCGGTAAAGCCAGCAGATAAACCGGACGCAGTGCGCCGCGAGTTGGTTTTTTGCGAAGCATAAACAATCTCCTTTTTAAATAAGATGCGTTAAACATTGAGTGAACAAGTACCGAAGGAGGCACTCCCATTGAACGGGCCAGCAACACTTCAGAATAATGCACGCTGTTGCCGCAACAGGCCTGCTTGTCGGCAATAAACTCGTGCAACATGCGCAAACGCTTTACAGCCAACCGATACAAAGGGTTGAACCAAAAAGCGCAGTGCAGCAATTCGAAAAATAAAACATCAATTGTGTGCAGTTGCTTTGCATGCACACGCTCGTGCAGCAAAATTGCCGGCCGTGTTTCTGCATCAACGGCAGTGCCGATAAACACTTTCCCAAAAAAAGAAAATGCCTCCTCACGATGTGTTTCAGGTAAAGTGTAAATGCCAGCGACATCTGTTTTACTGCTTTTTTTAACAAGGCGATAAACAGCCAATAACTTAATTATCAGTAAGACAAATGTTACCCCAACACCTGCCAAATAAATCACAAGCACCCAATTGAAATTGCTCTCTGCCGGTATTGATGTTGCTGTTTTTCCGCCGGCCACAAAAGTATCGAGCAGAAATGCAGGAATATGTTTTGCTTCGGTGCGCCAGTGCAGAAATGGGAAAAACAAACTAAACACTGCTGAAATCAACAGGTAAACACGACTGAACTGGAAAAAAGTAAAACGCCTGAACCAGATTTCATACAGCACATACAATATGCTGAAAGCAAGAGTTGACTTGATCAGATATATCATGATTTGCTTTTTTTCTGTTTCTGATTTCCTTTCAGCACTTCATCGAGATCAGACAATTTCAAATCGTTTTCTTTCACAAAAAACGAAACCAGATTTTTGAACGAACCTCCGAAATAACCTTCTACCATAGTACTCATGGTGAATTTCAAGTAATCTTCGCGTGCGATAATTGGAAAATATTCGTGTGTTTTCCCGTAAGCTTTATGATCGACAAAGCCTTTTGTTTCGAGAATCCTAACAACAGTTGAAACCGTGTTATATGCAGGCTTAGGTTCGGGCAAACGGGTAAGTATATCTTTTACAAAACCTTGCTCAATATTCCAAAGCACTTGCATTATTTGTTCTTCGGCTGGTGTAAGTGTCTTCATATAGCTGATGATAGTTGATTAGCGAATCATCATTGCAATGATATAACTATACTTTTAGTTATACAACTATTTTTATAGTAATTGGACAGAATACATCAACAACTGGCGAACTCAACTTGGTTAATTGGTTTGTTGTGAAACAAGTTTTTCGATTCCGGAACAAATAACAGGAGTATGGTTCATTCCGAAAAGCAACTGGTCGGGTTGTATTCCCATCCATCGAAGCAGATTATGGATAAGCAGCAAATGCGAACGCGCATAAGTTGTATCGGCCAGAGGTTTTCGGGGCACGAAACAAATGGGTTCGTGATGTGCAATTCGATTCCGGAGGCGGTTTACAGCAGCCAGTTCATTAAAAATGTAGCGGGCATTGTAGTGCTGCTGCACCGATGATGCGGGCCTTTCAGGAAAAACAGCCAGCAGCGAATTTCCGGTGGCAGCAAACTGATGTGCTGCAAACAAATATCGCCAAAACCCAAAGCCCAGTGCTGCAACAAGCTGATCGTGATTTGCTGCACTGCCAAGCTTACGGGCAGCCTCGCAGATGCTTTCGGAAGTGTGTTTAAACTGTGCTCCGTAAAAACAGCCTCCCGGAACTGTAGATTCAATAAGCCAATTATAACCAAGTATAATTTGAAGATGCTGATCAACAGCATTTCTGAGCGTTACTTCAAACAGACTAATCTGTGCAAATAAATCAAGCGAAAGAGCAAGATTTAAACGATACAGCGTCATTGCTTTACGGCTGTCGCCATTACAAGCTAACAGGTAGCGCCTCATGCGCGCGGCCGACATTCGGCTTTCAAAATCAGTAAAACGCATTTCATTGAAATGAGTAAAATTAGACTGACCTTAAAAAGCTTAGGCGGCTCAGCAGATGCTGATTGTATGTGAAAAAGATACCCTGCTCTAGTGCAGATGTATTTTCTTTAAGGTGAAATTACGTTGCGAAAGTAGTACGACGAATGGGCGAATGTCAAGTAGTTTCTAGGAAAAAATTAGAAAAAAATAAAGAAAAAACTTGCATTGCCCCTGTAAAGAGCCATACATTTGTGATGATCTTATTCCCGGTAGTCACTGAAGCAATTCAAACTATCGGGTTTCGTTTTTTATAGCGATTTACAATTGCAATCCAAGCAATTTTACAACTCCATCGATTGCTTTTTGCGGGCCAATAATTAAAAACGGAAGCAGGAATGAGCCTATCCATACAAGACAAACCAGAATCTGCTTGCTGATAGTCAAATTGTAGTCAACAGGATCCTGCAGCAGGCTGCGCATGGCTACTTCTTCACTCCGGCGCTGTATTTCAGGAACTTCAGCCCAAGTTGTTTGTCCGATATAACTAAATGATGCATCATAAGCCGGTAAATAACGGCGCAAACGAATATATTCCTGATCATTCAGCTCGTTATAGTTTTGCTGAAAATCAACCCCATCAGCAAGCATAGTACGGCGTACAGGGAGTACTTTCCATTCAGACATGGCCATGCGGAAAGCATAAAATCCGAGAAAAATCCATAAAAAACTGCCGGTTTGCCAGGCCAGCATTGCTGCAAGAATAACTACTGTAGCGTGCATGATTATCACATACATGCCATCTTGCCGCCCCATGAGCATGTTTATAATCCGACCGCCATCGAGCGGTTGAAAAGGGAGAAGATTAAGCGCATTGATAAAGATGGCAATGAATATAAACGTTTGCATGTATTCTGGCAGCTGACCGGGCAGCAGGAGCAATACGGAAGCAAGAAGCAAGCCCGGTACAGGCCCGGCAAGCGATACAATAACTTCCTGAGACTGAATGCTGCGGTTTCGTTTGCCGCTCACAAAAGCACCGAGCAGCGGTACAAAAACCATATTCAGACCGGTGTAGCCAAAAATACGCATGGCCAAAAGATGCCCAAACTCATGCAGCAGGAAAATAATTGTAACACCTGTAGCCAGCATCCAGCTTTGGGAAACAACGTACATCAGCACCCACGAAACAACAATACTGCCCGCAAACCAAAGCAGTCTGCGTGATAGCGGCTGCGGAGCCCGGTCGCCAAAAAACATTGGCTTAAGTGATTGGGGCGGGATTTCGGATTGAGGTATTGTTTGTTCTTCCATTGTAATTACAAAGATACGACGCAGTTCTGCTGAAAAAATGCATCTTGCATACAATAAAGCGCAACATTAACCCGACTATTCCGGAGTATGAAGAACGCGCTGCCTTTAAACACGACTATGGCTGCTGAACAAAACAGGCTCCTTGAAGAGACGCTGCGAAGGGAACGCCGCCGTTTGCTCGACTTCATTCGTAAACGGATTCCGGACGACGAAGATGCTGAAGACATTGTGCAGGATGTTTTCACTGAATTGGCCGAAAACATGCGAATGGAACGGGTCATTGAGCGTGTTTCGGGATGGATTTATCAGGTTGCCCGCAACAAGATTGCCGATTTGTTCCGCCGCAGGCGCAGCACTTCTCTGGAAGGTCTGTATTCGTCGACAGGCGATGACGGAGAAGAACGCCTTGGATTGAACGATTTGCTTCCTGACTCGGCCGACGGGCCGGAGGCGGCAGTAACCCGGCGCGTACTCATGCAGGAAATGCTTCTGGCACTCGACGAACTGCCCGAAGAACAGCGCTGGGTATTTTGGGAAAACGAAGTGGAAGACCGCACATTCCGCGAACTCTCCGAGGCCTCGGGCGTTTCCCTCAATACACTCCTCTCGCGAAAACGCTATGCTGTTTTGTTCCTGCGCGAACGACTCAAAAACTATTACGCTGACTTACTCAACGACAACGCATAAACATCATTACCATGAAGTGGATATTTAAAATTGTGGGTGGAATCATTTTGTTCTCGCTGCTGGCATTTTTGCTCGGCTGGATCATCATGTGGCTTTGGAACTGGCTCGTTCCCGAATTATTTAACGGCCCGATAATTACCTACTGGCAAGCCTGGGGACTATTCATTCTTTCACGCATCCTTTTTGGAAGCTGGGGAAAAGGTGGTCATCATAAAAAAGGTGAACACGGCTGGAAAAGAGGCTGGGACAGTAATTGGAAAAACACCAAAAGCGACTACTGGAAAAAACGTCTGGAACGCAAACTTGCCGGAATGACACCCGAACAACGCGAAGCTTATACCAAACGTATGAAAGAACGCTGCGGCTGGGCCTGGGACGATGAACCCCAGACACCGCCCAACGAACAGCAAAACAACGCATAAAAAAACAGGCTGCCCGAATACATAGGCAGCCTGTTTTTTTATCTTCATTTATACCGTTGCTGCAGGCATTGCAACACGCCTGCGGCTGAGGGCAAACAAAACGGCTCCCAGTGTTGCAGCACTGAGCAACCATACTCCAAAAGGCTGTGAGGGCTTTCCGCCATCGCTATCGCCGCCGTCGAACATTGGCGTGCCAAACGAGCCCTGCTTTTTATTGTCGTCTTTATTGCGTTTCAGATAGGCATTGTACTCAGTCGGGTAAGCTCGGTGCTCATCAATACTGCGACCGGAAAGCCACTGGTAGGTGTAAAGTTCATTCCACCGGCGCTGACTCAGCTCGCGAATGTATTGCTGTCCGGCTGCGCAGTCAAATCCGCCGCCAGCCGGGTTTGTAAGTACATAGCGTGCCTGAAAGTTCTGGCGGTTAGGTGTTTCCTGAAACATCAGATCCTGCGGAAAGGTATTGCGCTCGTAGGTAACGTGCATTCGTGTAAAATAAACAAACCCGGTTGCACTTCCCCACTGGTTGGCTACGAGCCAATTTACGCCTGCCTGTGCCAATTCATTAAACATCGGCGGAGGGCCTACGCAGGGATCGCATTTCATACCGCCGTTGAGCGTTACATCCCACGCGTATTCAAGAAAGACTACATTTTTGCCCTCACGCTTCCAGGTTTTGCTGTAGGTATCGCGGTAAAATTCACTGAATTCATCACGCACGAAGAGCGGAATTTTTTGTCCGGTAGGCATCGGAACTGTGCGATAGTTGGTGGTTTCGATGCGTCCTTTGCGCGAAAACGCATATACCAGCATATCCTGCGCACCATCAGCATTGGCCATACCCAAACGAATCGGCAGCATGAATTTGGGGGAGTTAAACTTGATCTGAATCGGACTCAGCGGCAATGAACCATCAACCGTTGCAGAACCACCTTGCTTTTTATATTCATCGAGATTTACCTTAACTACAAAAAACTTCATATTGCTTTTGATATACGGATCAAGAACCTCTTTTGCACCTGCCGGAATTTTGTAGCCATTATCGTTCAGCCAGCGTTCCAATCCGCCCGATTCTTTTGCTGAAAGAATGAGAATATCGTATTCACCAACCGAATATTTGGCTTCGATCTTTACCTGATAATTAGCAGCACCTTTCATGTCATCCGATTCTGCTAAGCTTTCTTTTTCGGCAACTTGCGGAATAGCTGCATAGCGGTCGCGATAGTAATATGTATTGCACGGGTCATTGTCGTAATACTCCACCAAACGAGGGGCTGAATATGCATCTAACTGATCGAACACAAGCCGGTTAACTACTTTGATATCGTTTTGCTGAAGCACAACCGGAACGGGTACTACCATTGCAAAATCGTTTACCGGTCCGTTAAAATCGCTCGACATGGTGATGGTTGATAGTTCGCCATCGCGCACAATAATAACCTGCGAAGTTTTGTTGGAGAGCTTCACATCCGCCTTAGCTACATAAAATCCGCAAAAAGCATGTGCATCTGCTGCCAACAGGAATATTGCCGAAGCAAAAAGCAGTAATCGTTTCATAGTAATGTTGTATTGAGTTGTTAGCTGTTCTGACGCTGATTCAGTAATGAGATGCACTCAACAAATCATTTTCATAAACTATGTTGATTTTTTCTTTGGTGGTGCTTTATCGACATTTATGATTTGACTCCAAAAAATTGAAGGCAGGACTTTTCTTGTAGTTAAAGTATCATGACAAGAAATAAGTTTCAAACTGATGAAAAAGGCCTTTGTATTGATGTAATTATGATGCTATAAAATAGCTCGCAAAGGCGCGAAGGCGCAATGCTTCTGGCTAATAAAAACTATCGTTTAATTCTATTCCTGATGATGTTGCTTTCTTACAATAGCTCGCAAAGGCGCTTTTTCGGCAAAAGCTCAAAAGGCGCAATGCTTCTAGCCAATAAAAACTATCATTTAATTCTATTTCTGATGATGTTGTGTTTCTTAAAAATATTTCGCAAATGCGCTTTTTCGGCAAAAGCTCAAAAGGCGCAATGCTTCTGGCTAATAAAAACTATTGTTAATTCTATTCTTGATGATGTTGTGTTTCTTAAAAATATCTCGCAAAGGCGCTTTTTCGGCAAAAGCTCAAAAGGCGCAATGCTTCTGGCTAATGAAAACTATCGTTTAATTCTATTCCTGATGATGTTGTTTTCTTAAAATGTTGTGCCATGATGTAATGCTTGTTTGTGGATGAAGGACGGCAACAACAAAAAGCCCTGTCACTCCGGATGCCGCTTTACTTGCGGGTTAGGAAGACAGGGCTTTGAACTATGCCGTATGTAAATTTAAGAACCCATGAACAGCGGCATAATTCGGGGTTATTGCTTTGCTTTTACACAGCTGAGGGAACGCGGGAACGACTGAGGGCAAAGAAAACAGCAGTGAGGGTTAACAGCGAAAGCAGTAAAACCGGCATTCCTCCTGGCATATTATTATCGCCGCCGAGAGGTACGCCATTGATCTCATTTTCTTTTTTGCGGCGTTCGCTTTCTTCCGGTGTAAATGCGCGCAGCTGATTATCAAACTGTGTAAAATAGTCTTGCGCATTGGGAGCCGCTTCGCCGGTGAGGGTTTTGTAGTTTTCTAATTCTTCGAGGCGGCGATCACGAAGCTCGCGGATATAGCGCTGTCCTTCGTAACAGGCTAACCCATTTCGCGAAGCGGGGATATGCCTAACATATCTCGCCTGAAAATTTTCGCGATTGGGTGTTTCCTGAAACATCAAATCCTGCGGATAGTGCTCGCGATCATACGTTACATGCAAACGGGTAATGTAAACCTGTCCGGTGTTTGGGCCGCTTACTGTTGCCCAATCGGCACCGGCATCGTGCAAATCATTTATATACAATGGTGTTCCTACGCACGGATCACAAGGAACCGGATTTTGCGGAGTTACATCCCAGGCATATTCAAGAAACACTGCGTTACGGCCATTTTCGTTGAGTGATTTCTGATATACCTTCTTGTAAAAGTCAGTGAATTTGTCGGCAACAAATACCGGCACATTCATATTCGTCGGAATATTTACGGTGCGGTAGTTTGTAGTTTCAATA
>CALRTD020000165.1:0-8748 GCA_943371015.1 Synechococcus sp. UW140
GTAAACTGCTCAACACCATCAAAATTGTACAAAGCCGCCTCAATCCGGAGCTTGCTATCGAAGGCATTTTGCTGACGATGTATGACATTCGCCTGCGCCTTTCCAATCAGGTTGTTGAAGAAGTGAAAACACACTTCCAGAGCATGGTGTTTGATACAATCATTCAGCGCAATACCAAACTGGGTGAGGCTCCCAGCTTTGGCGAAACAATTATCATGCATGATGCCACCAGCAAAGGCGCGATCAATTACCTTAACCTTGCCCGCGAAATCCTGCAAAAGAATAATATGACTCGCCTGTCGGATGAAGAAAAAATCATCAACATCACG
The DNA here is from genome assembly GCA_943371015.1 of Synechococcus sp. UW140. Taxonomy (GTDB): domain Bacteria; phylum Bacteroidota; class Bacteroidia; order Palsa-965; family Palsa-965. Next base: position 330 of record CALRTD020000165.1, read on the forward strand.
CAGCAGGACTAGCTTTTGTCTGGTCTCGGCTCCGCTCGACCTGACAAAAGCTATTGGATTCGACCTGACAAAAGCTGTTAGATTCCACCTGACAAAAGCTGTTGAATTTGACATGATAAAAGCTGTTGAATTTGACATGATAAAAGCTGTTGAATTTGACATGATAAAAACTGTTTAATTTGACATGATAAAAACTGTTGAATTTGACATGATAAAAGCTGTTGAATTTGACATGACAAGTCTGAGCACTGAACCACTAAAGCGCTAATTGACAAGATCCTTGCAGAGCAAATTGAATAGGGCTTCGACAAGGCATTTCTAATACGAATAACAATACAGACATGAGCAACAAACGTCAGGCACTCGGAAAAGGCCTCAGCGCACTTCTCGAAAACGCCAATACCGATATCACCACCAACAACCGGCTTACCGGCGATGTGACTTCGGCTGTGGCAGGAGCTGTGACCAGCATTCCGCTGAAGCAGATTGAAGCCAACCCGTTTCAGCCGCGTACGCATTTCGAAGAGCAGGCGCTTGAAGAACTTTCGGCATCCATTAAACTGCACGGCATTATTCAGCCCGTTACAGTTCGTAAAATGGGCTACGATAAGTTTCAGCTTATCTCCGGTGAACGCCGCTTCCGGGCATCACAGCTAGCCGGGCTCGAAAGTATTCCGGCTTACGTGCGTGTTGCCAACGATCAGGCCATGCTGGAAATGGCACTCGTTGAAAACATTCAGCGTGAAAACCTTGATGCCATTGAAGTAGCCATCAGCTACAAACGCCTCATGGACGAGTGCAGCCTCACACAGGAGCAGCTTAGCGAAAAGGTGAGCAAGCAGCGTTCAACTGTTGCCAATTACCTTCGCCTGCTTAAACTTCCGGTTGAAATTCAACTCGGCATTCGCGAAAAGAAGATTAGCATGGGCCACGCCCGCGCACTGATCAACGTAAACGGCGAAGAAAACCAGATTGATATCTACAACCGTGTGCTTGCCGAAGAACTCTCAGTACGTGATACCGAGTTACTCGCCAGCGATAAGAAAAAGATCGAGCCGCGTATCAAGCACAAAAACCTGCAGGGCAGTCTTGATGATAAATACGAGGATCAGATCAAATCGATTTCAAAACAGTACAATGCCAAAATTCAGCTCAAAAGCAATGCGCAGGGCGAAGGCAAACTGATTATTCCGTTTGCTACAGAAGAAGAGTTAGAGAAATTGCTGGATGTATTGAATAGCTAATTCCAGTTCTTTTTAGATACATTATGAATACCGGTAACAGTATTGTACCGGTATTCTTTATTTTTGTGAACTGATGAACAGCCCAAAAATAAGATTACCCCTACTTTACATTTTCTTCCTGATCTTTTCAGGTATTCATCTGTGTGCGCAAACCGATACCGCTGCTGTAAAAAGCACAACCGACACCACGCTTGTTAAACTAAACAAACTCCCGCCCCATCCCCCCAAAAAAGCAGCTTTAATGAGTGCCTGTCTGCCGGGACTCGGACAAGCCTACAACAAGAAGTACTGGAAAATACCTATTATCTATGCCGGATTCGGTGGTCTGGGCTACAGCTTCGGATTCAATCAATCATACTTCAAGAGATACAGGAACAGTCTGAGAAACCGTCTGGATACAGATCCCAATACCATCGACCTTTATCCGCAGTATTCAGACGATGATCTTGTTACACTCAAACAATACTATCAGCGCTGGCGCGATCTGAGTATAATCGGCATGGCCGCATTGTACACGCTGAATATCATTGATGCCTCAGTAGATGCACATTTGTTTTACTTTAACGTGAGTGATGATCTATCGCTCCGAGCCATGCCATTTATGGTGCCTACAGCACAGGGACCGGTTACCGGTTTTGGGCTACAGCTGAGCTGGCAGTAATGCTGGTTTCACCCGGCGCCGCATTTTCTGCATTTCAGGCTTGATTTACAACTTTTCAGGAAAATAATTTTGAATTTCTGAACAGTGTTCAGTAATATTGCAGCGTAATGGGAATCAAAGAAAGAAAAGAGCGCGAACGTGAACACATCAAGGAGCAAATTCTGGATGCTGCCCGTGAACTTTTTTTTGCAAACGGCTATGAAGCCACAAGCATCCGCAGCATTGCCGAAAAAATTGAATACAGTCCGGGAACTATCTACCTGTATTTCAAGGACAAAGACTCCCTTTTCCACGAGCTGCAGCGCGAAGGCTTTAATTTACTGAATCAGCAGATGCAAGTGCTGCTGGTTGTTGCCGATCCGTTTGAACGCCTTAAGGCAATGGGGCGTATTTACATGCAGTTTGCTAAAGAATATTCCGATTACTACGATCTCATGTTTGTGATACGCGCCCCAATGAAAGCGCTGGAGGAAGATGAAGAATGGCTGGAAGGAAATACAGCATATCACTTTCTTAATCATGTAATTAAGGATTGCCAAAATAACGGATACTTCAAGCATTCTGATAACGAAACGTTCTCCTATTATGTATGGGCAACCATGCACGGAATAATTACTCTTGGCAAACACGGACGCAACAAAGTAGTTTGCGAAGCCAGCAGAAACTTTATTGAAGAGCATGCTTTTCAGGAATTTGTGAAGATGCTGGAAAAAAAGTAAAAAAATTTGCACTGAAAATGAACAGTGTTCAGACTATATATTATGTTCAAAAAACTATGAAAATGTTAACACATCGTATCCTGATTCCAGCCGCAATGCTGTTGCTTGGAATAACCGCACAGGGACAAGAAGTTTTAGAGGCATACGTAAAAACCGGGCTTGATTCCAACATCGTACTCAGGCAAAAAGCAATTGCCCTGGATCAAGCAATGCTTGCGTTGAGTAACGCCCGAAGCTACTTTCAGCCAGCCGTAAATTTTAGCGGAAGCTATACATCAGGCGAAGGCGGACGAAGCATTGCACTGCCTGTTGGCGATTTGCTGAATCCGGTTTACAGCACCCTTAATCAGCTCACCGCGAGCAATGCATTTCCGCAAATTGAGAACGTAAACCAAAACTTCTTCCCCAGAAATCTTTATGATGTGCACGTTCGCACTACACTGCCGATCGTAAATACCGATATCTGGTACGGTACAAGCATTCGCGCTCAACAGGCTACTATAAAGGAAGCTGAAATTCAGCTTTATAAACGCGAACTGGTGCGCGATATTAAGGTGGCTTATTACAATTACCTGAGTGCTTCCGAAGCAGTGAACATCTATACAACTGCTCTTGAACTCACCGAGCGAAACCTCAAAGTAACAACATCGCTTGTGGCAAACGGCAAGGCGGTGTATGCTCAGCAACTCCGCGCACAAAGCGAAAAAGCTCAGGTTATTTCGCAACTCGAACAGGCCAATAATCAACTGCTGAATGCCGAAGCCTACTTCAATTTTCTGCTTAACCGCGATCTGCACGCTGCAATCAACACGGAGTTCAATACTGCTTCTGCCCTCGCCCGACTTACATCAACCTACGACTCCGCACAAATAGCAAGGCGCGAAGAACTGAAAATGCTCCTGCTCAGTGAGCGCCTCGGCTCAACTGTTGTGCGTATGCAGCGCAGTTACTGGATTCCAAAAGTAAGCCTGTTCCTTGATCTCGGCTCACAAAGCGAAAACTGGAAATTCGACAGCCGTTCGCGCTACTATTTAGTTGGTCTGCAACTCGAAATGCCGCTTTACAACGGTATGCGCAACCGCAACACTTACCGCAGCAGTATGCTTGATGTACGACTGACAACACTCAGCTATCAGCACACTCACCGGCAACTGAAACTGGCGGCTGATGTAGCCCGCAACAATATGAATTCGGCACTCGCCCGCTACACAGCAGCAACCGAACAGCAGCGCGCCGCCGAATCTTACTACCGTCTCATCAGCAGCGGATATGCCGAAGGTGTAAATCCGCTCATCGAACTCATTGATGCACGCACGCAACTCACTGCCGCATCTGTACAACTCAACGTAACCCGCTTTGAAGTGCTCCAGGCACAAGCAAAACTAGAACGCGAAACAGCATCTGTATCTCTCTGATTATGCGAAACACATTCAGTATTTCAGCCGCAGCCGTAGTGCTGCTCTTCACTGCCGCTTCATGCGGTAAGCCCAAAGCCGCTGCAAAAATTCCTGCTGCCGGTGAAGCTGTGCCCGTAAAAGTGATGGATCCGGTACGCTCCGGACAATCGGGTAACGTTACTGCCGGCGGACAATTCACCACCGACGATGAAACCATACTTTCATTCAAAACCGGCGGCATCATCAGTACTGTACTTGTGAAAGAAGGAGATGCCGTTCGCCGCGGACAGCTTCTTGCAACGCTTGATGTGACCGAAATTTCTTCACTCGTCAATCAAGCCCGCCTCGGACTCGAAAAGGCGGAGCGCGATTTAAAACGAGCCGAAAATTTGTACCGCGACAGTGTAGCTACGCTCGAACAAATTGAAAATGCCCGCACAGCAAGAGATCTCGCCGTGCAGCAACTCCGTGCAGCCGAATTTAACCTGCAGCATTCTGAAATACGTGCGGTAAATGATGGGTATATCCTCCGCAAATTTGCAAACAGCGGACAGCTTGCCGGCCCCGGAACACCTGTGTTTCAAACCAACGGAGCATCAAGCAACAAATGGCTGATGCGCATCGGTGTCAGTGATCGCGAATGGGCAAAAATTTCGCTCGGCGATTCAGCGGCAATCAGTACCGATGCTTTTCCCGGTAAAACAATAAATGCAACCGTTAGCCGTCGCGCCGAGGCTGCTGATCCTTACACCGGTGCTTTCATAATCGAACTTACAGTATCCGTTCCGGAAGGCGTAAAATTAGCTGCCGGTATGTTTGGGAAAGCAATTATTTCAGCATCTGCCAAAACAGATGTTTGGGAAATTCCCTATACGGCACTGCTCGATGGAAATGCTGGTTCGGGCTATATTTTTGTGACTACAAACGGTAAAACTGCAAAACGTATTCCCGTTAAAATAGCTGCCATTACCGAAAACAGTGTACACCTCAGCGAAGGTCCCGAAGAAAATCAGCGCGTAATCATTTCCGGCAGCGCATACCTTACCGATGGTTCTCCGATTATTATCACCAACTAAAAACGGCTCCTATGAGAATTGCTAATTACGCCGTTAAAAATTATCAGTTTACACTGGTGATATTTCTTATGGCCATCGCGCTCGGCGTAACCACGCTGATGAACATGCCTCGCTCCGAAGATCCTGAAATACAGGCTCCGCAATTTCCGGTAATTGTAGTGTATCCCGGAACAAGTCCGCAGGATATGGAGCAACTGGTGGTAAAACCATTAGAGAAAAAGATTACAGAACTCGAAGACATTAAACGCGTACGAACCAAAATTATTGATGGTGTTGCAGTGATTAATGTTGAGTATAAATATGAAAGTGATGTTGATAAGAAGTATCAGGAATTAGTTCGCGAAGTAAATGGATTGAGAAGCGAATTACCGAAAGATATTTACAGTATTGAGATTCAGAAAATTCAGCCTTCAAATGTAAATGTACTTCAGCTCGCTTTAGTTTCTGAGAATGCTTCTCGAGAAGCCATCCGCATTGAAGCCGAGCGACTTCAGGAAGCACTCGAAAAGCTGCGTGAGCTGAAGAATGTAGAAATTGCCGGCCTGCCCGAACGCAATGTTCGTATTGATCTGCAGTTTGAGAAAATTGCACAACTACGCATTCCGCTCGATGCCATTATCGGAAGCATTCAAAGCGAATTAGCGAATATTCCGGGCGGAAGTCTTGATGCCGGCGGAAAAACATTTAACGTAAAAACCAGCGGCAACTACACCGATATTTCGCAAATCGGTCAAACCATTGTGTACAGCGCTAATGGTAATAATGTTAAACTCGCTGATGTTGCCGATGTGCGCTTCGGAACTGATGATCAGAAGCACATTACACGCATCAACGGACATCGTTGTGTGCTTGTGAATGCCGCGCAAAAGCCGGGGTTTAATATTTCGCAGACACAAGAAAAATACCTGCCGGTTATTGACGCATTCCGCAAAACACTTCCGGCCAATATTGCCCTGGTCGATAATTTCGATCAGGCCGAAAACGTCAACAAGCGGCTCGGCGGACTCGGCATCGACTTTATCATAGCCATTCTGCTTGTGGCTGTAACACTGCTTCCGCTGGGCGGACGTGCAGCATCGGTGGTGATGATTTCGATACCGCTTTCGCTGGCAATTGGTCTGGTGCTGCTCAACTTGTTTGGCTTTAACCTGAACCAGCTCAGCATTGTAGGCTTGGTTGTTGCCCTCGGCCTGCTTGTAGATGACAGTATTGTCGTTGTTGAAAACATTGAACGCTGGCTGCGCGATGGCTATTCGCGTCGTGATGCAACATTACTGGCCACCAAGCAAATCGGATTAGCAGTTGTGGGCTGCACAGCTACATTGGTAATTGCATTTATGCCTCTTGTTTTTCTGCCCGAAGGAGCCGGCGATTTCATCCGCAGCTTACCGATGGCTGTCATTATGAGTGTGGTTGCATCAATGCTTGTATCACTCACCATTATTCCGTTTCTCTCCAGCCGCATTCTTAAAGATCACAAAGACACCGGCAAGCATACAGGTAACCTGTTTCTGCGCGCCATGCAAAGCGGAATTCAGAAAACGTATGCGCCGCTGCTCAATCGCGCACTTAACCGTCCGGTAATTACACTTACTATTGCTGCCGCTATTTTTGCAGGAAGTGTTGTAATGATTAAAGTAATTGGATTTAGTCTTTTCCCCGCTTCCGAGAAACCGCAGTTCATTATTAATGTGCGTACACCTCTTCAAACAAGTCTTGCGCAAACTGATTCAGTTACCAAACAAGTTGAAAAGGTTCTTGCTGCCGAGCCATTAATTCAATATTACACCAGCAATGTTGGAAAAGGAAACCCGCGCATTTACTACAATGTAATTCCTGAAAACGAGCGCAGTGACTATGCGCAGATTTTTATTCAGTTGCACGATGATGTTAATCCGGATGAAAAACTTGAGCTTATTGAGAAGCTGCGCAGCAAGCTGAGTCAAACTTCAGAAGCTAAAATCGAAGTGAAAAACTTTGAACAAGGCCCGCCGGTTGTTGCGCCTGTTGAAGTTCGTCTTTACGGCGATAACCTGGATACACTTCGGATTTATGCTGCAAAAGTTGAACAGTTGCTCAAATCAACACAAGGCACGCTGTATGTTGATAATCCGGTAAGCAATCTCAAATCCGACATCCGCTATGCCATAAATCGCGAAAAAGCCAACAGCTACGGCATTCCAACAGTAAACATCGACCGCACGGTACGTGTAGCATTAGCCGGACTTAATGCAGGAAATTTCTCGGATGCCAATGGCGATGATTTCGACCTGCTCATTACAGCCCCTAAAGGTGAACGCGCCACATTTGATGTGCTCTCCAATGTGTATGTAAACAGTATGAAAGGAGCCGCAGTTCCGCTCAGTCAGTTGGCCAGTCCCGAACTGGAAGCCTCACCGCAGGTAATTAATCACAGCGATAAAATCAGAACAGTATCGGTAAGTGCTTATGTGCAGCAGGATTTTCTGCCCGACAATGTGATTAACGATGTAATGCGTAAAATGGAATCGATGAAACTGCCCGAAGGCTATACCTGGGACATGGGCGGCGAAGTAGAATCGCGCAAGGAATCGTTTGGCGGATTCGGAACCATAATTATCATTACAGTATTCCTGTTCATTGCCGTGCTCATCCTCGAATTCCGCACATTCAAAAGCACGCTCATTGTACTTTCAGTAATTCCGTTGGGCATTGTAGGAGCAGTTATCGGCCTCTGGCTCACCGGCAATTCGCTTTCGTTTGTGGCAGTAGTTGGTTTGATTGCGCTTGCCGGCATTGAGGTCAAAAACTCCATCCTGCTTGTCGATTTCACCAACCAGCTTCGTGCACAGGGCATGAGTCTCGAAGCCGCCATCCGCGAAGCCGGCGAAGTTCGCTTCCTGCCTATTGTGCTCACTTCACTCACCGCCATCGGCGGGCTGATTCCGATTGCCATTTCAACCAATCCGCTGATTGCCCCGCTGGCCATTGTACTAATCGGCGGACTGATCAGTTCTACATTGCTTTCGCGGGTTGTAACGCCGGTGATTTATAAGTTGATTCCGCCGAAGGTGGAGGTTGTGGAGAAGGAAAATTCACAAACAACGGTTGCCTGATCATACTCCGTAAAAGTTGGAAAAAAGCGCAGGCTGATTCTCTAATCAGTCTGCGCTTTTTAATATCAAAAAAACGAGAATCGGAACTGTTCAAAATCTTTCCACAATAAGCCTCAATGTCTTAATTATTCAGCCTTTCGGATGTTCATAATCAACTCTACCTTACCAAAATCCGAACCCAATTTCCCCGTAACTTTAAAGTCTGTTTCCACACCAGACTATGCAAT
>CALRTD020000166.1:0-8747 GCA_943371015.1 Synechococcus sp. UW140
TCATGGTCCGGGCTCCATTCACGTTCAGCAAAAAATGAACGGTACTATCGTTGATACTTCAAAGTACATTGATTATTCAATAGTAAATCCCGGCAAGCTGCAGCCCGATTTGCAGTTTGATGTTTGCCAGCGCTGCCATTTGCAGGGCAATGCGGTTTTGCAGCCCGGCAAGTCGTTTTACGATTTTCGTCCCGGCATGAAACTTAATTCGGTAATGACCGTGTTTATGCCGAAGTACGAAGGTGCCGAAGATGAATTCATCATGGCATCGCATGCCGAGCGGTTGAAAATGAGTGCCTGCTTTTTGCAGTCGCAGCCAACAGCCGGAAAGCCGGGCGATGAATTGCGACCTTATCGCAGCAGCTTTACCTGTGTTACTTGTCACAATCCGCATATCACGGTAAAGCAAACCGGTTCGCAAACCTTTAATGCCACCTGTTCGGGATGCCATGCTCCAGGAAGCAAACAGAGTACGTTGCCCGGCTGCAGTGCTGATGCAAAAGCGGTTTCGGCTGCGCAGAACAATTGTGTTTCATGTCACATGCCGCGTTCGGGTTCAATTGATATTCCGCACGTAACAGTGCACGATCACTGGATTCGGAAGCCTGCTGAAAAGCAGGATGCAAAGAAAGCAGTGGCTGATGTAAAACGCTTTCTGGGTTTGTATGCGGTGAATGATCCTAATCCTTCGGCACAAACCAAGGGCAGGGCGTACCTGCAGCAGTTTGAGAAATTTACTGCTGATCCGCAATTTCTGGATTCAGCAAAGCGGTATTTGCCCGATGCAAACATTCCGGATCTGCGCAACAACTTCGGTGAATTAGTACAGCTTTCGTTTTTGCGGAATGATTTTAAAGGCGTAATTGCACAGGTCAACCGCATTTCCGTGCGCACCGTACTCGACAGTATTCTGGTGCGCGAAAGCTGGGATAACTACCATGCCTGGGCAGCGTATCGCATCGGTGAATCCTATTACAAAACAGGCGAGCATACAACAGCCGAACTGTTTTATAAAAAAGCAACCGATCTCGCCCCCTTTCATCCTGATTTCAGAGCGAAGTACGGTTTGGTATTGGCAATCAACAAAAAGAATTTTGAGGCGCGCGCACAGTTGCAGCAAGTGCTGGACGCTTATCCGAAGCATGTGCAGGCCAATACCAACCTCGGCTATCTCTGGCTGCTGGAAGGTGATGATAAAAAAGCCGAGGCATTTTACACCAAAGCATTATCACTCGATCCCGACGACGATCAGGCATTGCTGAACATGGCCGGACTTTACCTTTACCGGAGAAATGAAACTGATGCACTGAAAATGATCAACCGCTGCATCAAAGCGCATCCTGATAATCAGCAAGCTATTCAACTTAAACAGCAGCTTACTGCTAATTAATCCCGCACAAACCGTATGACAGCCAAATCGTCTTCCGGAAATTTCCGCCGCATTCTTATTCTTTTTTTGTTGCTCGCTGCTGGTGTTGGCGGATGGTTGGGCTGGAGTATGTTTTACAGAGGCAATATTCAAACAAAAGATCACAGCTCTGAGTTTTTGTATGTGCGCACCGGAAGTACGATGGAAGATTTACTGAAACTTCTTGAAGACAAAGAACTCATAAAAGATAAAGCATCGTTTGAATGGATGGCCAAACTCAAAAAGTTTGAGATCGTGAAACCCGGCCGTTACCGCATTCGCGATGGCATGAGCAACCGCGAACTGATTAATATATTAAATAACGGATTGCAGGAAAAAGTTGAGTTTACATTCAATGAAGTTTACACAAAAGAGCAAATGGCCGGCCGTGTTGGCGCAAAGTTAGAAGCCGATTCAACTGAAATACTGGAGCTGCTAAACGATAATGATTTCCTGAATAAATACGGACTCAGCAGCGAGAGTGCGATGACACTTTTTATGCCCGATAAGTATTCATTTAATTGGAATACTTCGGCAGAAGAATTTTTTCAGTCGATGGCAAAAGTATATAAAGACTTTTGGACGGATGAACGCAAGCAATTGGCAAAAAGTATCGGGCTGAGTCAGACTGAAGCAATTACACTGGCTTCAATTGTTGAAGCAGAACAACGGCGCTATGTGGAAGAACGTCCTACAATTGCCGGGCTGTACATGAATCGCTTGAACGACGGAATGCCGCTACAGTCAGATCCGACCGTGATTTACGCGCTTGGTGATTTCAAAATTCAGCGCGTGCTGCGCGGCGATCTTGATGTAAATTCGCCCTACAATACTTACCGGTTCAAAGGTTTACCGCCCGGCCCGATTCGGCTTCCACAGCCCGAAAGCATTGATGCGGTGCTCAACTACAAGCGCAATAATTACTTGTATATGTGCGCTGAGTTTGGAACCGGAAAGCATAAGTTCACAAGCAGCTACGATCAGCATTTGAAGAATGCGAAAGCTTATCAGGATGCAATGGATAAGGCGAATATTAATCGGTAGAAAATGAAAATACTCTCTCAAATTGCAATTGCAGGTATTTTCCTGTTGTCTTTTCAATCAGTTGAAACGCCAAAGCAACGTGCAGAGCGGCGTAAGGAAGAGTGTACAAAATTGCTGAACACAAATGGTTTCAGAGTGCAGAAATTTGCCCGTCTTGATAATTGTATAGGTCAACAAATCGGCCATTATTTACCCGGAGATACTATTTATTCGATGATATCTAATACATATTGTAAATCACTTACGAGTAGAAGTACTCCAGATCTTGACGATCAGGTAAAAGAATTTACCTATTTGGAAAATGGTATTCCTGTTTATGTTGTAAGTGAACAATATATACTGGAAATGAAACCGCCTGATAAATTGAAATGGATAAAAACGGGTACAGACTATTTTGTGTTTGATAAAGGAAGTCTGGTTGAATATGGAAAAGACAGTGAAATTATTACAGACGAAAGACTTAAATCAAACAAACGATGCATCGAAATGATTGAGTGTATCAATGAGCGAATGAAAGTGTTGCCGGTTTTGGCCAAGTAATCACAAAAATCCTCATTCAATATTTATCCCTAATGATGAGGCCATATATAAAAGTACTCGTATTCATTGCTTTATGCGCTTTCCAATCATCGGAAACGATCAGTCAAAAAGCGACACGCTGTTATCATGAAACAAATGCATTACTGCAAAACGGGAAATTACACACAAATCAATTGTCCGATAAGTCATATTGTGGTGGACTGCTTAAAGGTTATTATCTGCCGGGCGATAGTTCGTATCGATTACTTGTGGATCAAGATTGTGGAGAATGTGCTTCAGTAAAAACAGAGGTTTATTTATTAAACGGTGAAGTCGTATTTGTATATAGTATCAGTAGAACTGATTCAACTACTCAAATAAACTGCCCAGGCTACATCAAAAATAAAGATGAGCGTTTTTGGTTTTTGGATGGAAAAGTAGTACGCTATATGCGAGGAAATACTGTATTTACAGGCGATACGTTGCGCTATATTAATAGTGTTTATGCTGAGGAGCAATGTGTTCAGGATCGTATTGCGGATTTACCGAAGCTGAAGCGTTAAGAATGGATTTATCCGCCCCAAAGCCTTCCTGCAATATACATTGCAAGCATAACCAGAAGTGCTATTGTACCAAAAATGTAAAAAGCAGGAATAAGCAGGAGAAGTACTTTGGCCGGAATACGAAGCCAATTACTGTTTTCTGTATCATCTTCCAACTCAGAAATCCGGCGATACAACCACCATTGAAGCAAGAAATTCAAGAAGAACAAAATAAGAAATACCCAAAATGAGTCGAATAAACTGATGGGTACAAACAGTAGTAAAAGCAAAAAAGAAGTTAAGAGCAGAATGATAAGAACCAACGAAGAAACTAATGCAATTCTAGGGTTCATTTTCATCTTTACTTACAGAAACAAGTTACCAGTAGTACAAATTTAACAATTACCTGTAAAGCTTAATTCCGGTAAATCATCTCAACTGCCCCCCAATCCCTGCTTTTCACTATTTTTGCTCTCCTTAATCCAAATCTGATGTATCAAATCAAATTCGGCACCGACGGTTGGCGTGCCATTATAGCGAAAGAGTTTACCGTTGAAAACGTTGCCCGTGTTACCGAAGGCACTGTAAAATGGCTCAAGAAAAACAAACCCAACGCAACTGTTGTGGTTGGTCACGACTGCCGTTTTGCGGGCGAATTATTTGCTGAAACTACGGCCAAAGTGTTTTTGCACAACGGCATCAAAGTATATCTCTCCAAAGGCTTTGTGAGTACGCCCATGGTGTCGCTGGGTGCGCGCAACTATGGTGCTGAACTGGGTATTATTGTTACGGCCAGTCACAATCCGCCGTCGTACAACGGCTACAAGCTCAAAGCATCTTACGGCGGGCCGCTTACACCCGAGCACATTGCCGAAATTGAGCCGCTGATTCCGGAAGTTTCAGAAACGCCGCTCGACAGCCTCAAGCTGGCTGATTTCGAGGCTTCGGGATTGCTGCAGGTTGTTCCGCTTGAAGATGATTACATCCGCCACGTAGAAGCCAATTTTGACCTCGATGCCATTCGTAATTCGGGACTTAATCTGGCTTACGATGCGATGTACGGAGCAGGGCAGAATGTTATCCGCCGCCTTTTTCCGGATGCTACGCTGTTGCATTGCGAGAACAATCCTTCGTTCGACGGACAGGCGCCTGAACCCATTCTGCGCAACCTGAAAGAGTTTGCCGATGTCATCCGCACATCAGGTGATATAGATGTGGGGCTTGCTACCGACGGCGATGCCGACCGCATTGGTTTGTTCGACAGCAAAGGTCATTTTGTTGATTCGCATCATATTATTTTACTGCTCATCCATTATCTCGTCAAGTACAAAGGCCAAACTGGTAAGGTGTGCACCGCGTTCAGCACAACGGTGAAGATCAAAAATATGTGCGAGCATTATGGTTTGCCGCTTGAAGTGGTGAAAATCGGCTTCAAATACATCTGCGGCATCATGGTGAAAGAAGATGTGCTTGTAGGTGGCGAAGAATCTGGCGGCATTGCTATCAAAGGCCATATTCCTGAGCGCGACGGCATCTGGATGGGGCTTGTGATCTGGGAATTTATGGCCAAGAGCGGCAAATCGCTCAACGAACTTATTGAAGAAGTGTATGCCATCACCGGAACGTTCGCATTCGAGCGCATTGATCTGCATCTCGAAGAAGCCGACAAAAACCGCATTGTAGAAAATTGCAAAAATGGTGTGTACACCGCCTTCGGCGACTACAAAGTTTCGCGCATGGATGATCTCGACGGCTGGAAGTTTTTCTTTGATGAAAACCGTTGGGTAATGATTCGCGCATCAGGCACAGAGCCAGTACTGCGCACGTATGCCGAAGCCGCAACCAGCAAAGACGCCTTCGCAATTCTTGAAGCAGCGCACAAAACTTTGTTAGGATAACATTATATTATTAGCATACTAAAAAAACTGTTTCTGAAAAGAAACAGTTTTTTTATACCCTCTCTAAGACGAGCGAAGCGAGGCAAACCATTCCATTTTACACTTTTCATTTTACACTTTTCATTTTACACTTTACACTCAACACTCAACATTCAACATTCCGGCAAAGCCGGAAAATATCAACAGCCTTACATTACACATTGTATTGGATGTATCTTGTGCTTGCATAAACCCTATACAACATGCAACCCATAAGAATCCTAGCCCTCGACGGAGGCGGAATGCGAGGTATTATTCCCGCCCGTTATCTGCAGCTCCTTGAAAACCGTTTGAATGAGCAGCGTAAAGCCAAAGGCCTTCCCATAAAGCCGCTATACAGCTATTTTGATCTTATCGCGGGCACATCAACCGGAGGGCTCATCAGTGCCGCACTCACAGTTCCTGATGTTGCGAAACCGGATCAGCCCAAATTTAACCTTCAGCAAATCATTGATATTTACCTGAAAGACGGTGAGCGCATTTTTCCCAAACCCGGAGTTTGGCGAAAGATAAAAGGGTATGTACTGGGCGGTGAAACGCTGTACTCACCTGACGGCATCGAGGCTGTTTTACGCGAACGGATGGGTGATGCGCGGATGAAAAATACACTGCGCCCTTTGCTCATTTGCAGTTATGATATTTTCAACAACGAACCGCGCTTCTTCAAAAGCCGCGAAGCATTAGATACCGAAGCCGAAAATTTTACGCTTTTTCATGCTTGCCGCTCTACATCGGCAGGGCCAACTTATTTTCCACCGTGCAACTTTAAGCATGCCGGAAAACAATACAACTGTATTGACGGCGGCGTTTTCATCAACAATCCCAGTATTGGTGCTCTGGCCGAAGTAATCCGCCACCCGCGGTTCTACATTGGTGATCGGAGAATGGACGAAAACCTGAGCAATGTGCATGTACTTTCAGTAGGTACAGGTCGCTACAATGGTCAGTTATCAATCAAAGAATCCGAGAAAATGAGTGCGGTGAAATGGATTCAGCCGCTGCTTGATATTATGATGTACGGTGTAAACCAAACCACCGATTACGTGCAGAAACAAGTACTGATTGAGAAAACGAATTACCTCCGCTTTAACGTGCAAGTGAAAGATGAGAAGTATTCTGCCATGGACAATGCCGCTCCCGATGCGTTGAATTATTGGGATGGTTTAGCCAAAGCAGAGTTTGCTGCGAAAGTTGCAGATCTTGATCATTTTATCACTGCCAGCGGAATGAATATGGAGTAATAGTTTACCGGGAAGTAAACGCGCGAATTAGTCGTTCAATTCAACGTCGGGTCTTCCGGAAATCCAGTCATAACACCATGATCAGCACTGATACTTCGCATGACGCGGCTCCAGTGTTGCAGCGGATCATTATCAAAAATAAGTTTGTGGCTAGCTCTTGCAACGTACCATGAACGCTCTTCGAGTTCGCGGCTTAATTGTTTGGGTTCCCAGCCGGAGTAGCCAATAAAAAAACGAATCTGATCGGCAGTGAGCATTCCGGCGGCAAGCATATCTTTTACTTGCTCAAAATTTCCGAGCCACCAAAGGTTTTTACCTATGGCAATACTGCCTTCGAGCTGTTCGCCAAGTGTATGCACGTAATACAATTGATCGCGCTGAACAGGGCCGCCGAAAAGAACAGCTTCATTGTATTCCGGAAAATCGTCGATGACTTCGTGCAACCGCAATTCAACCGGCTTATTGAGGATAAAACCGAGTGTCCCTTTTTCGTTGTGCTCGGCAATTAAAACCACTGAGCGACGAAAGTAATCATCGCCGGAGAATGGATCGGCAACCAGCAATCGGCCTGGTTCGGGCGATAATGTATTGTCGGGAAACAATTTCACAGCCGAAAAATAGCCAAAACACATTCTGGTCTGTGTTCATAAATGATCATCTTTTCAACAAAACCGACGATTGTCAGTTTATAGAATAACCTGTTTACAAAGCAGTAATACTGAACTCACGTACTTTTACACCTGAAATAATTATCAGTATGGAAAATCTTCGCGATTACATCAATCAGCTTCGGCACGATTTCTCGAAACTCACACTCGATGAAACGATGGTGAGCAACAATCCTGTACAGCAATTTGAAACATGGTTTAAAGCGGCTGTTGAAGCGAAGGTAAATGAACCCAATGCGATGTCGGTAGCTACAGTTAACGCTGCAGGACGACCATCTTCGCGCATTGTGTTGCTGCGGAATTTTGATGAAAAAGGTTTTGTGTTTTACACCAATTACAATAGCCGGAAAGGAAACGAAATTGCTGCCAATCCTCATGCAGCTTTGCTGTTTTTCTGGCCAGAATTAGAGCGGCAGGTGCGCATAGAAGGCAAGCTTGTGCTTCAGACAGCTGCTGATTCCGACAGCTACTTCGCCAGTCGTCCGCGCAGCAGCAGACTGGGGGCGTGGACATCTCCGCAGAGCAGCAAGATTGATAACCGCGCTGTACTCGACAAAGAACTTGCGGCGACCACCAAACGTTTTGAAAATACGGATGTGCCGCGACCGGAATGGTGGGGCGGGTATGTGCTGCAGCCTGATTATTTTGAGTTTTGGCAAGGACGCGAAAGCCGCCTGCACGACCGCATTGTTTACGAAAAAGAACTGGCTGGTACTTGGCTCAGGTCACGCCTCGCTCCCTGAGTTTTGCTCCTGAAGTTTCTGAAATTCCTTTTCCAGCAATTCCGGCTCACGCACCGATTGTTTCACCCAGGTGAGAAGAATATCGTTTTTCTCTTCTTCGGTAAGTTCCCAGTTCAGATCTTCGGTAAGTTTCTGTTTGATTTCGTACAAACAAATTGCAGCGGAAACGGAGATGTTGAAACTCTCCGTAAATCCATACATCGGAATCTTCACAAACTCATCCGCTTCGCGGCGCACTTCATCTGAAATGCCTTCTATTTCGGTGCCGAAGAACAATGCAATTTTACCTTTTCGCACATCCAGATCATAAATGAACTGATCTTTTTCGTGCGGAGTTGTAGCTACAATGCGGTACCCTTGGCTGCGCAAATGTAGTATGCAGCCAAGTGTATTGTTTTCGTTTTCATTGTGGTAATGAATGGTCAGCCATTTCTCGGCTCCTTTGGCTACTTCGGCACTTGGGCGGTACTTGTTACGGTTTTCGATAACGTGCACATCCTGAATGCCAAAACACTCGGCGCTGCGCAGCACTGCACTGGCGTTGTGAGTTTGGTAAATATCTTCAACAGCAACAGTTACATAACGTGTGCGGTTAAGAATGTAATTTTCAAATTTTTCGCGCCGCTGTTCGCTGATAAAACCAAC
>CALRTD020000167.1:0-8667 GCA_943371015.1 Synechococcus sp. UW140
AGGTAGTTGTTGGCAATGTAGGGCAGGGCTGTTGAACTTTCTTTTTCCTGCACACGGTCAAGCATCGACAGAGCGGTATCGGCACCAATGATGCAGTTGGATGTAATACGATGTTGAGCATCATTATTTCCCAGCTGATCGTCGGTATAGCGGATGCCGGTTGTACGTTGCTTCTCGGAGCCTTCGAGTGTAATCTGATTGCAGGAAACACTGTTGTTTTTACCATTGTACAACGAAATTCCAGTTGTCAGCGCATATTCAATCGTATTTGATACAATACGGCTTTCATTGTTATCGCTGAAATCAATTGCAGTATAATAGCCGCGGATATGGTTACCCCAAAGCTGAACAGTTGCCGATTTTGAAGTTTCGATACCAATTGTTTGAGTTCTTCCCTGTAAAGCCGGGCGCAGATTTTGCAAGTTATTGCCAAACACACGCACGTTTTTTGATTCATATATATATATTGACCAAAAAACACTTTCAGTTGATGAATTCGGCAACTGACGCGAAATGACTACAGAATTGTCTTCGAGCAAAACATTGTTTGTTCCTGAAATTTGAATACTCAAGTTTTGATCAATGAAGGTATTCCCAACAATCCGGCCACCTTCGCCGCCAACCCTTACAATTCCGATCATTCTTTCGGTTGTATTTACCGATATAAAATTGTTTAGCGAAATAGTTCCGGTGTTTGTTGCTCCCGCCAATGATATACCGGTATAACCTCTTGCTCTTTCGCACCAGGTTATGTTCATATTATCAATTCGGAAAGTATTGCCGGTAATGTTGCCCGCAATTGTAGTTCCGTTTGATCGTATGCCCATATCACAATTGAGGAAGGAATTATCTTCGACACGAATATGACTCGTAAATTCTGGCAATGCACTCGTGAAGGCTAATGCCCAGCTTGCATTTTTAAAAATGCAGTTACTGATTACGCCCGTTGCGTTGCCGGCAAATTCAAAGCCACGCCACGAAGCAAACGGATTGCAAGCACGGAATGTAGAATTGTTTGCCCGCACGCATGCATTGTTTTGAAACAAAATACGGGCACAGTTCCCAAACACTACATCGGCTTGTGTAATGTCGAGCGTAACATTGGCATCTACAGTAATCGTAACGTTATCGGGGATGTATATTTTCCCACCCCAGCTGCGGCTTGTTGTCACATTTTGCTGCGCTTTGGTTGTAAGGCGCGTATAGCCGCTGTTTTCTTCCGAAGCCTGACAGCAATTCACAAGTGTATTCTGAATGATTGCCGTTGTGGTGCGCTCACATCCTTCAGGCGTAGTCGCTGTAACGGTGTAGGTTCCGGCGGGGAGATTGCTGATGGTGTTCGTGCCAACTACAGCCTGTGCTACAAGTGGAGTATATGTAACTACAGTCCCTGCCGGTAGTGATGTTCCATTGAAATTGATTGCTCCGTCTATCGCGCCATTGCATGAAGGGGCAACGGTTGTGGCGGTAATTTTGAAATCAATCTTATCGACAGTAAATTTTACTTCACCGCTGCAGCCATTGGCATCTGTCACTACAAGGGTATAAGCATTGGCAGCTAGTGACGGAACAGTAACCGGGCTTGCTGTTGCTGTTTGTGGTGCGCCGGGAAAACCCGTAATAGTGTAATTGGGTGTGCCGCCAGAGATGGTGAGTTGCGCACTTCCCATGCTAGAATTTGACCTGCACCCTGCAGGAATAACTTCTGCTTCTACAGTAACTGAACTTCCAGCAGGTCTGGCAATAGTTGCGGTTGCTTCAGCAGCGCATCCGCCTGCATCAGTTACAGTTACTGTATAAGTTCCCGGGGCGAGTGATGTGAAGTTGTGTGTACCCGTTGTACTTGTTTGTGCCGAAGGCAAAGTAAACGAGTAGGGCGATGTGCCTCCGCTAGCGGTTGCCGAAATGTTGCCGGTGGTTTGACCGCATCCCGGACTAACCACGGTTGTTGTAAGTTGCAATCGGTTTAGTGTAACTGTTGTATAGCAGGTAGTTGTGTCTCCGCAAACATTGGTTAAAAGAACAGAATATCTGCCCGATGCAAAAACAGTACGGCTTCGGTTGGTGCTGTTGTTGTCCCAGCGCCAGCTTACTGCCGGACCAGCATCGAGTACTGTTCCGTTAAAGCTTTCGCAGGCTTGTATAGTAGCTGGTAATGTACACACTGGTCTGCCGGCTGTTTGTCCGTTTACAGTTACTGATGCCGTACTAGTGCAACCGGCAGCATCTGTAGCCGTTACTGAAAAAGTAACCGGTGTGCTTCCGGCGGCAATATTCGGATTGATGCTGCTTGCGGTTGCATTATTACTCCAGAGGTACGAGGCGAACCCGGGTGTAGCGGTTAGCTGTACTCGTCCCGGCAAACAGATATTCGGATTTGCAGGAGTTATAGCCACCGGATTAGCTGCTGCAGAAACGCGGATGGTAACATCACTCACATCTGTCCCGCAGCGCGAAGTATAGCTCAGTCGCAATACAATTGAGCCTGCTCCCGTAGGCCGCACATCAACATCAGGAGAAGTTGCTGTGCCAACAATTTGTCCCGGACCAGAAACTATTGACCATGCGTAAGTTGGATTGGCGCAATTGCGCGGACCAGTGTAGCGCAACAGTTGGCCTGTGCCGCAAACACTTGTTGTTCCGCTGATCAAGGCGCGGCCTTGTACGTAGGAGGAACTAACTACGTTGGGCATGCCGAAAAGCCTGATAGGTGTTACAGGAAGACCATTGGCATTATATCCGCAGGCTGTTCCCTGTTGATCCGGGAATTGAATGATGCCAATAAAAGATTGATTAAAACCTCGATGATAAATTCTCAAATCCGGACCAATCTGAAGAGCACCAAGTCCGGGAGCTGTATTTATTGCTGTTGGGTTGCCAGCACTTAACTGTGCTGTAAGATCAATCTGACTAATGATGTTTCGGGTTGGATGTGCAACATAGAGAAATCTGCCATTGGGCGAAAACTCAAGCGCCATCGGCCTTGCTAACACACCTGTTGTTTGATTAAAAGCTGTAGAGTAGTTTGCCAGTATGCCTGTAATTTGACCATTTACGTTATTGAAATTATAGACTACCAATCCATTGTTTTCAATTGAAGACATGGCCAGAAATCGGCCGTCGGCACTGAATTTTTGATATGAAATATTAACATCTGTGTTAAATGGAAATCCGGCATTAAATCTGTTGAATGTAAAATTGGCTAAAGTGGGTTGTACCGGAGTTTGCTGGTTAATTCCGAAGATCACAATTTCTCTCTGTCTAGGCGGGAGATTTGCATTTTGATTGGGATCAAGAGTTGATATCCAATATCCGGTTCCATCGCAGTTAAGTGTTGCGTTTAAGCATTCGGGACCATTAATATTTCCAGGTAACAGTGTTAATGGTGGCATATTATTTACCACTGTACCGGGGGCTGTAAACGTAACCGAATGAAGAACTACACCATTTGATGTGTTATCCTCTGCTGATGTAATAATGTAATATACATTTGGATGGTTTACAGCATCCGGATGTGGTAAAATGAGTACCGATTGTGTACTTGAAAAATGCCCGTTTAGGGGTAACATTGAAGCTCCACTAGTTGCATTGTTTAAATTTCGTCCGCTTTGACTTGAAAAAATTGTTTGCCCCGTTGTTCTATTGCCAATGGAAGCGTGGCCTTCAATATGAATGAGCGTATTTTGCCAAGTATAACCTGGCGGAGCAGCACTAACAGCAACCGGATTAAACCGCAATTCTTCACCATTCGGGAAACGCCAGCGGCTGAATTCGGGTTGCGCAACGCCACACATGCCTACGTTTATAGCAAGAGAAAATGTATTGGTACAAGCATTACCACCAAACGAAGCACCCGCCTGAAGTGTAATTGTATAACGTCCGGCAGTTGGAAATGCAAGTGTGTTGTTTGCACCTAACGTAACCGGAACTCCATCGCGCAACCAGGTATAAGTTACGCCGGCCGGATTCCCTGTGCTGGTATTTGTAAATGTAACAGCTGCTCCGGGTTGAATTTGTGTTGATGATGCTGTGAATGCAGCATTGAGCGGACAAACAACAGTTAATGTTTGCGTTTGCAATGCCGAACAGTTGGCTACACTGCTGTTGCCAACTCTTACACCTACAGTAGGTGTACCCACTGCTGTAAAGGTATAATTGAGTTGATTGGTAGTTGATGCCTGCAACTGATTATTTACAAACCACTGATACGTTGCTGTACCGCTGAGTGTGGCATTGGCACGAAATGTAAATGTGCTTCCAAGATTAAACGAGGCAGGCAGCGGTGCGCCGGCTGCATCGGTAATGGTTAAATTGGTAACCGCATTTGCAGGCGCACACAAGCAATTTAAAGCAGCCAATGAATTAACACGGCCGCTGCCCAACTGTCCGGTAAAATTACTGTTGCCAGTGAGCTGATATCTATTATTAGCTGTACTCAGCACACAATCAATAATCTGATCGGCAGTTGATGTTGGACTGTATGAGCGGGTTAAGCCCATAACGCCGGCAACAAGCGGACAAGCCATTGAAGTACCGTCTTTGAAGGCATAATCATTGTGCGGAACTGTACTGTAGATGCCGCTTCCCGGAGCCATAATATCAACCCATGATCCGAAACAGGAAAAAGACGAGCGCACATCATTTTGATCTGATGAAGCTACAGCAATTACCAAACTGGCCATTGGGTGCAGAATGACGGATGAACGCGGGTTGGGCGTAAATGAACCTACTGAACCGTATGCCGCCGGGTAACTAAATACATCATCATTCCGGTTGCCGGCAGCAGCAACAAGGATAATACCTAATGAGCGGGCATGGGCAATAATTTCATAACTCAATTGAGTAGGAATCGTTGTTCCCCACGACATAGAAATCACTTGCGCACCCGCTGCTATTGCATACGTAACGCCCTCGTAAGGTCTGTCCATTGCTGATGGATTCAATGTATTATCGTTGGTGCATTTTACAGCAATAAAAGAGCAACTATTGCCCGATGATGCAATTCCGATAGCATTGTTGGTACTGGCTGCTGCAATACCGGCGCAGTGTGTGCCGTGTGCAAATACTGTTGAATTGGCTCGTGCAGAGGGCGGCAGCGGATCTCCATCGTTGTCGGCAACATCGAAGCCGTGAATGTCGTCTATGTAATTATTACCATCATCGTCAACGCCCGGAGTTCCATTTTGTTCGGCGACGTTTGTCCACACATTCCCAATTAAATCAGGATGTGTAAACTGTACAGCATCATCAACAATGGCAATGCGTGTTGCCGGTGTTCCCCGATGCGTTACAAATGCCCCATACGATTGTATAAGTGCAAGTGAGTATTGCGCGGGATTTGCCCCCGGCTGTACTGCAGGATCGTTGGGAAGTCCGGGTGCCTGAAAGCTTTTGATGATTGGGAGTTTCTCAGCCATCTCCACTATTTTCAGTGTTGAGAGTGCTTTAATAAACTCATCAATTTTAGTGGTGTTTGAAAAGTAAACTTTGTACCAGCGATCAAACCGTGAAGTTTTAAGCGCCAGATAAGGTCGTTCGACCCGATAAACCATGTATTGTTTAAATACTTTGGTCAGCGGCCCGTCACCGGTTGATTCAGGACTGCGTATAATTAAATTACTTTCGTCCTTTATTTTTAAATGAACTACACCATCAACATAATTTTTGTTGATGGTTTGTCCCTTTAGAAGAGGGACTTGCGTCAGCATAACCAATATGCAGAGCAAAGCAGAGCGGAGTAGTCTCCGTTGAGCAGATGTAAACATGATGTGTAGGGTATAAGGGTTGTTATTGGGTGCAAGTATAAAAAGCAGGTAACTAAAATTCAGTTACCAGTTTTTGAAAGCTCAATTTTGCAGCACACCATCGAACTGATATCCACTCACTCACCAAGCCGATTTCTGTAACGTAAACAACTAGCAGTAGCAGTAGAATCGCTAAAAGAGTTGGTTCTTCGAAAAAGAGCAGCAGTATGTCAAACTCATTTTTCGTGAAGCGAAATGCGTTTATTGATTTGTTAAAAACAATTCATGCGGTAAAACATCTTGTTGTATGTGTAAAAAACAACAGGGCGCAGAACTTGTTAACAGCTCTGATTTACGCAATAAGTTCTAGAAATTCCTGCGCATAAAAAAAGGGCATCCGGTTAGTGAGTGCCCTTTTTCTGTAAATGAATTTTGTATCAGATCATGCTGTTCAGTACTTCAAAAATCCGTTCAGTTGCTTTTCCGTCCCAAAGCGGGGGGATTTCTCCGCGTTTGTACTTACCGTTATCAATATCCGCAATGCGGTTGGCAATAACATCGAGATCAAAAGGCAGGAGTTCGTTTGAGCCGAGGGTAACGGTAATCGGCCGCTCGGTATTGGGGCGGAGTGTAAGGCACGGCACCTGCAGGAAAGTTGATTCTTCTTGTATGCCGCCGCTGTCGGTGAGAATGAAGTGGCAGGTTTTCACCAATTTCTGAAATGCAAAGTAGTCGAGCGGCTCTGTAAGCAGCAAGCCATCGAGCTTTGTAAATTCGCTTTCCAGTCCGGCCTCTCGCATATTTTTTACGGTGCGCGGATGGATCGGGAAAACCACACGACGTGTAGCTGTGACAAAACGCAGCAGCGCCAGAAGTTTGCGCAGTCCTTCGGGAGTATCCACCGTAGCCGGACGGTGCATGGTCATAAGTACAAACTCACCGGGCTTTGTGCCCAGCTTTTCGAGTATGAGCGAAGCATCAATTTCGGCAGAAAATTTCACCATCGTATCAATCATGGTATTGCCAACGAAATGGATGCGCGAGTCGGGCTTTCCTTCTTTTGCCAGGTGATCGAGTCCGCTTTGTTCGGTAACAAACAGCATATCGGAGAGCTCGTCGGCCAGAAGGCGGTTAAATTCCTCGGGCATAGTGCGGTCAAAACTCCGCAGCCCGCTTTCGATATGCGCCAGCGGAATCCCCATTTTATTTGCCGTAATTGCAGTGGCCAGCGTGCTGTTTACATCCCCGGGAACCATAATCAGCGCAGGCTTTTCGGCCAAAATTACCTTTTCGAGCCGCAGCATAATTTCGGCCATCTGCGTGTTTGGCGATGCAGGCGGGATATCCAGGAAAATATCAGGCACAAGCCCGAACTGCCGGAAAAATACATCAGCCATTTTCTCATCGAAATGCTGGCCGGTATGTACAATCTTTACTGTAAACTGAGGGTAAAGCGCCGCCACCTCGCGAAAGCGGGTTACTTTAATAAAGTTGGGGCGGGTGCCCACTACAACAAGTATTGTTTTTTGCACTGCAGTTGGTGAATAGTGTAGGGGATAAAGATAGCAATGTTTGGAAAGCGGCATCTTTTATGTGCAGCAGTTTCGGCCATGTTTTACTTTTAGTACTTTTACTGCAACCTCATGACTA
The DNA here is from genome assembly GCA_943371015.1 of Synechococcus sp. UW140. GTDB lineage: Bacteria > Bacteroidota > Bacteroidia > Palsa-965 > Palsa-965. Next base: position 7,395 of record CALRTD020000167.1, read on the forward strand.
ACCTCGGTATGACAATTAACCACCTCATTGCTTTCAGCCTATTTTTCTGCTCATTTCAGTTGAGCGCACAGGTTGAAAAAGACTCTTCATTTATTGATAAAAACATTTACTGGAAAGGGAAAACAGCAGGTGGAAAAATGACGGGGGAGTGGGTTGGATTGTTTGGCCAAACAGATAAAATTGCAGGTAAAGTAAATTACGCTGATGGTTTGAAAGATGGCACAGAAACCAGATTTCAGCATAACGGAAAACTACAATCCATTTATCAATATAAAGCCGGTCAGCTGAATGGCTCTACAATACACTTTACCCAGGTTAAAGCCGATACGCTTGGTATTATTCAGTATTCAAATAATTTACCTGACGGGAACTGGTTGCTTTACAACTGGCGAGGTGTGTTAATGGAAACTATTCATTGGAAAAATGGAGTTCCTGACAAAACTCATCTGTATAATCAATTCACTATAATCGGTATTCCTCCGATTGAGTATGATTTTTACGTTGATGTATGCCGGAAATATATCGGTATCTACTATGAGAATATTGGTACATTTAAAAAGCCCTCAGTTATCGATACAACTTCTAAAAATATTTCGCCACCTCCGCCACCACCACCGCCACCGGGGGCAAATGGCACGCTTTGTTTTGCCGAAGAAATGCCAGTTTTCCCGGGTGGAGAAGGGGCATTACAAACGTTTATAATAAACAGTTTACGATATCCGATCTCAGCAAAAGAAGCTGGTAAACAAGGAACTGTATATTTAGTATTTCAAGTGAATAAAGATGGATCACTTTCAAATGAACAAATTTCAAAGCCGGTTCGTGATGCACCGGAATTGACCGGTGAAGCACTCCGATTAATCAGCCTTATGCCTGACTGGAGTCCCGGTAAGATGGATGGGAAGTTAATTACTGTGCAGATAGGTTTACCTATTCGTTTTGTGCTGAAATAGTCTTTAAATGGTTATCAATACTGTATTTTAATCATTTACCAATGAGAACTATTCTTGTCCTTTTGATTAGTTTTTTCTTTTCGGGAAACGTTTTTTCGCAAACGCTGAAAGATTCTTCTTCCAGCAAATCCGAAATTATTGACACTATTGAAACAGGGACACGGAAAAGCCCGTACAGATTTGCAGAAGTAATGCCAAGTTTTCCCGGAGGAGAATCGGCTTTTCAGCACTATTTATTGCAGAATATTCACAGCGCTGATTCGATCAGCCCATTGTTATTAATTGTTGAATTTGTTGTGGATACTAACGGTACAATTGCA
>CALRTD020000168.1:0-8665 GCA_943371015.1 Synechococcus sp. UW140
ACACCGATGCCAGCGGAAGCGATGAACTGAACCAGCGTTTGTCTGAACAGCGGGCCGAGAGTGTTGCCAATTACCTTGTAGAAAACGGCATCGACCGTAGTCGTTTGCGAACCAAAGGCTTTGGCGAAAAAGCACCGATTGCCATAAACTATAATCCCAACGGAACACCCAACAGACCGGGCATGGCGCTGAACCGCCGCTTTGAGTTTGTGATTTTGAGTGTTGACGGAAAGCTTCAGGATGTGGTTATTCCGATTACTGTGCCCGAAAATCTCAAAAATAAGAGCGGAAAGTAGCAGCTTAGGGTCAGATACAGTGCTGTAATTGCAGGGATTGCTTATTTTTGCTTGAACGCCTTGTGTAAACAAGGTAACGAGCCTTCCCTGACCACGCTATATGATGCTTAAACGTTTCTCGCTATTTACTATTTTGCTGCTGATCCGGTTCTCTGCAGCAGCTCAAGAACCTGTACCCGGTGATTTTCGCCAGAATTTCAATCAGGGGAACTTGCTTGTTGCAGAAGAGAATTATGCCGAGGCGCTTCGCTATTTTCAGGAAGCTTACCGTACAGATTCATCAGGAGCGAATATCAATTTCAAAGTTGGCCTTTGCGTTCTTAAAGTTGGTCTGAATAAAAAATCATCACTCACTTATTTAAGCCGTGCAGTTCGTGATGTAACCCGGAATTACGATGAATATGACTACCGGCAGAAAAAAGCTCCGGAGATGAGTTATTATTTTGCCGCTCAAGCTTATCATCTTAACTACGAATTTGATTCGGCTGAGGTTTATTTTAACAAGTATAAAGCCATTGTAGGCACACGAAATGCTGAACTGGCTGCCGAAATCGAAAACCGTTTGCGCTGGTGTGCACAGGCAAAAATCCTTGTTACTTCACCATTACCGCTTGCGCTGGTACTGATGCCGGATAGCATCAACACTGAGCTTGATGAATACAGTCCGGTATTTTCGCTCGATGAAAATACGCTCTACTTCACTTCAAAGCGCGAAGGTCCGAGAGCTCCCGACGGCAATTTTTACGAAGACATTTTTGTTACTGAACGCAAGCCCGACAGTACCTGGAGCACACCCCGCGTTATTCCTTACATCCAAACTCCCACCAACGAAGCAACTATCTCACTTTCTGCCGACGGACAAACACTTTTTATTTACAAAGATGATAACGGAGGTGATATATACGCCAGCGTAAGCGATGGCAAAGATTGGTCGCAGCCTGTACCGCTTGGTTCAGACATTAACACCAAGTACTGGGAGCCTCACGCCTGTCTCTCGGCCGATGGACAAACACTCTATTTTGTAAGTGACCGTCCGGGCGGATTCGGTGGCCGCGATTTATATCGTTGCGTGAAACTTCCAAACGGACGCTGGAGCAAAGCCCTTAATTTGGGACCACAGGTGAACACAGCATTCAATGAAGATGCCCCGTTTATTCACCCTGATCAAACGACATTGTTCTTTGCATCAGAAGGACATTCTTCAATGGGTGGTTTTGATATTTTCTTTACGGTTAAAGACGATGAAGGCAACTGGAGCACACCAACAAATACGGGCTATCCCATTAACACAACCGATGATGATGTTTTCTTTATTACATCTGTAGATGGTAAACGCGGTTATTTTTCAGCTACCCGTCCCGACGGTAAAGGTGGTAAAGATCTTTATCTGGCTAATCTCGAGCAGCCGAAATCTCAGCCACTCACGTTGCTTAAAGGCCGTATTTACAATATCGACGGATCACCGCTTACACAGTTTGTAGAAATCAATGTAACTAACACACAAAACAACGAACTCGAAGGAACTTACCGTCCAAACTCACGCACCGGAACATTCATGGTTATTCTCCCTCCGGGAGCTACTTACCTGATTAGCTACGTGGTTGACGGTCAGGAATACTCCAATGAAATTATTGATGTTCCGATGGGCTCAGAGTTTGAGGTCATAGAACGCGGAGTTGATCTTCGTGATCTTGTACTCGGCAAGCTGAATCCGGATTTACCAATTGACAAAACGATCCTCCCGAAAGTACAGCCCAATATTCCGGGAGATACACTTAACCCGGTTGCTGCTCGTCCGAAACGTAATGTACGTGATGTAAAAGGAGAACTGACCAGTACTCAGAACATGAGTTTTGAAATGTTCTTCAAGTACAACATTTCAGAAATTGACCCGCAGGATCAGGATTTCCGAAAATTTATTGATACCTGCGTAGCTCATATCAATAAATACGGAAGTATCCGTTTCCGTATTACAGCAGCAGCATCACAGGTGCCTACACGAAAATTCCCGACCAATAAAGCACTTGCCGAAGATCGCGCAGCCAAAGCTCAAGCCGTAATCAACAATGCACTGGAAGCACGAGGTGTAGATATGACAAAAGTGAAGTGGGTGAAAGTAAATGCTATGGTACTCGGTCCTACATACCGCTCAGACTTTGTGAAAAATCGCACTACTTATGAAAAGTATCAGTATGTGCGTGTAAGAGGATATTAAGCAAGGAACAATTTTTATATTTTTAAATAAGCCTGTTTGCATAAAACAGGCTTGTTTTTTGTAATGTTGTCATCTGAAAATATACAAATCATGAAATCAATTATTGTAGTGCTTGCGGGGCTGTTTTCAATTTCGTTATCGGCTCAGGTTGCCAGTGACTATTCATTTTCACAAACTACGGCGCCATTCACATACATTACCAATGGAACCACTTTGGCCCTGGGTACGCAAGATGACAATACCTATATTGATAATATTGGTTTTCCATTCACGTACAATAATTTAAGTTTTAATCAATTCAGGGTCTCTGTGAATGGTTTTTTGGTCATGGGAACGGCTACCGTACCCGTAAATTTTTCGCCATTAAGCATTATTTCAACGGGCAATATTATTTCAGCTATGGGAGCTGATTTAGTGATGGGACATGATTTTCTTGCAAGTGGTGTTGCAGGTACTAATCAATTGTCTTGCGCACAGTTTTGTCCCGGATTATATGTGAATGGCAGTATTACTGGTCCCGGTATTCCAAACGGAACTGTAATTACAGCAATATCCGGAACAACAGTTTTGCTCAATCAAAATCTTACATCAAATTCCAATAATGGTACATTCACGCTTAGAGGAGAATTGCGCTATGAAGTAACAGGTACATCACCTAATCGGCAGTGTATTATTCAGTGGCGCACGTTATCACATCAATATTATCCGGAAGAAAACTGTTATAACTTTCAGATTGTACTTCATGAAAGTTCGGGTACAATAGAAATGAACTATGATGTACTAGAGGTATTTGGCACTTCTCCTTTTGAAGCACAGGTTGGGCTGCGGGGCACACTCAACACCGATTTTAATGCGCGTGAAGGTGCTAATGGCTGGCAGCAAACAACATTAGCCAATAATCATTTCGATTTTGTAGAGTTGAGTAATACGTCGTATCCTCCGCAGGGGCTTCGTTTTGTATGGCAAAATTTAACTGCATCAGTGAACGAAAATGAATCAAGTTTTCAGCTCAGTTGTTTTCCCAACCCGGCATCGGATAATCTCAACCTTGTTTTTCCGCTATCAGATGAAGAGTTGTATTTAGATGTTATTGGCATTGATGGAAGGCATTTGCTGCAGCAGACCTTTCCTGCCGGAATAACCACCTGCACTGTAGATGTTAGCATGCTCATGCCCGGGTCTTATGTTTTCCGTTTTCGTAATAAAAACAGTACAGCTACCCGGCTTGTTTGTATAAGTGCGGAATAAGTTTTGGCGATGTAAGTATAGCCTTGCGTAAGGCTTCATCGGCCAATAGCCACATTCAAAATCAGCTCATACTTGAATTTCTGAAACGTATGTTTGGTTTCTATTCATCTGTTTACGGGATATTGAATATCTTAATGCTTTGATTTACTGTTTGCTTCATTTAACTTTAAGAAGCAGTAATTCATACTCTAGTTTTATAAATTAGATCAAAATAATAGGTCCCATGAAAAAAATTACGTCCTTCATCGCAGCACTTATTTTGGCTTCCGGCCTTCAGGCACAGGTTGCAACCAATTATGTGTTTTCTCAGGATACAGTTACATACACACCCATAACAGGTGGAACTGTAATTACAGCGGGTACGTTTGATGATAATACCTATCCTGCAAATAATATAGGTTTCCCGTTTATTTATAATGGAATTACATACAATCAGTTTGGCGTTTCTATTAATGGGTTTATTACGCTTGGCGGAACACCTGTTGTAAGTAATTATGGACCAATTTCATCACAGCAAAACGGCAATCTGATTTCAGTTCTTGGTGCAGATCTTATGTTGGGGTATGAGTTTACTGGCAGTATAACTGCAAGCAACAATCAGATTATTTGTGCCAGTGTGCCTGTTGGTTTGTATGTAGGTGCAACAATTTCCGCTGCCGGTATTCCTGTAGGAACTACAGTTACAGCAATTTCCGGAACAACAGTTACCATTAGTCAGAATGCAGCTGCTACATCATCCAATGTACTAATTACCGGTTTTGGTGAAATAAGAGCCGAGACAGTTGGTACAGCTCCTAACCGGCAGTGTATCATTCAGTGGAGATCAGTTGGCCGTTTTGGGACAATGGGTAATGGCGATTGTTATAATTTTCAGATTGTGCTTCATGAAACCACGAATACAGTAGAAACAGTGTATGATGTTGTGTCGGTTTCGACTATTGTGAATGCTCAGGTTGGCTTGCGCGGCATTCTGAATACTGATTTCAATTCGCGTTTAACAAACATCAACTGGCAGCAAACAATTGCATCAGCTGCAGCAGGCGGCACTTGTACGTTGAGTTCTTCTATCGTCCCGGTAACAGGACTGAAATTCATCTGGCAAGATCTGACCGTTGGTATCACAGAAACCGAAGACCAGTTACAGGTGCAATTATTCCCAAATCCCTGCCGGAATTTTGTAACCATTCAACTTCCCGCATTAACCGTTGAAACGGGCATTGAACTTTTTGATCTGAATGGCCGCAAGGTACTTGAACAGCAATGGCCGGCAACTGCTGCCGCACAGCAAGTAATTAATTTACAGTTAACTGCGCCCGGTGTTTATTATTTGCGAATAACAGCCGGAACGCATTCTGCAACACAGAGATTGATTATTGCAGAGTAATAAAAAGCAGAACACCGGTTTCAGATTCCTGAGTTTTCAACATCGCGGTTTTCTGCACCTGCTTTTATTCCTATTTTCATATCTTTGGTAAGTATGGTATGCGTTTTGCTTTTGCTTGCGTAAATCATTGCTCAATACACCAAACCAGTCATTTCATTACCCCGTGAGAACGCATTTGCTGCATCGTTCTGTATTATTGCTTTTTGTGATCGGCGCATTTCTGCGGTTGGGAGCTCAGCCCAAATCTGCTGGTGCTGTTGATCCTGCCCTTGCGGCTGAACATTATTCGCACGGGAACTTTGTGATGGCGCTCCCGCTTTACGTGGCTTTAGCCAAAAAAGAATACAAAAATACCGAGTACAACCAGCGGGCGGGCATCTGTTATCTCCGAACCAATATTGACAAAAAAGCAGCGATTCCGTTTTTCGAATACCTTACCAAGCAACCCAATACTGATCCCGAAAACTGGTACTACCTGGGGCAGGCTTATCATTTCGGCTATAAGTTTGATGAAGCTATTAAAGCGTATCAGAACTACAGCCTTAAAGCAACGTCATCAAAAGATAAAGCGAAAGCACAGCTTGGTGTTTCTCAATGCCAGAATGCAAAATTGCTTGTCAAACGCCCGCTCGATGTAACTTTCGAAAATGCCGGGAAAGAAATCAATACTGAGTTTCCGGACTATTATCCGTTTGTGACTTCCGACGAGTCGATGCTTGTTTTTACATCGCGCCGCAAAGGCAATTTAGGGGCCGGCTCTGTAGAAATGGATGGCTACTATGCATCTGATATCTGGCTGACACGTTCGCAAAACGGATTGTTTCAGAAAGCGAAAAATGCCGGCGGACAAGTAAACGGCACCTACGATGAACAAACTACAGGGCTTTCGGCCGACGGAAGCTGGATGACAGTTTACATCGACAACATTACAACTGCCGGCGATATTTATCTTTCGCCCTGCGGAAAAACGCCCGGGAAGCCGGTTAAAATGGGGGCGAGCATTAACGAAGGCTTTGAAACAGCAGCCAGTCTTTCGCCCGATGGTAATCAAATTTATTTTGCCAGTCGGCGTGATGAAGGTGAAGGTGAAACCGATATCTGGATTGCCCGAAAACTACCCAATGGCGAATGGGGAAAAGCTCAAAACCTCAGCACACTCAACACACCTTATCGCGAAGATTTCCCGTTCATGTCGGCCGATGGTCATACGTTGTATTTTGCATCCGAAGGACACAACAGCATGGGCGGTTTCGATTTGTTCATGAGTGTGTGGAATGAAGAAGACAATACCTGGTCAACGCCGCAAAACCTCGGCTATCCGATTAACACACCCGAAGACAATCGCACCATTTGTTTCACTGAGAACAATCGCATAGCCTACATTTCAGCCACCCGCGAGGGCGGAATGGGAGATCTCGATATTTGGCGCGTGGTGTTTAACGATGTGCAGCAGGAAAGTTTTACCGCTGTAGTTGGTAAAATTCTCCCGCCAGATTCGGCATTCGATTTTTCGGGTGTATTGATGAATGTAACCAACACCAAAACACAAGAGTCGGTTGGCGATTATCGTCCCAATCCGCGCACCGGCCGTTATGTGCTGGCATTGCCGCCCGGGAAATATGTAATGACAGTTGATGCACCCGGATGCAAACAACTTATTGAAACTATAATTGTGTTTGACATTGGTGCAATGGGCGAGCAGCAGAAAGATATCCGGCTGCTGAAAGAATCGCCTTAATTGTATTTACAGGATGCATCCGGTTTGTAAAACTACGCTGCATCCGGTTGGTAACCGGATGTTTTAGCTACAATGCAAAACGCGCCGCTTTCAACAGAAAGCGGCGCGTACTATTTTATAACGAAGTAACGATTAGCCTTTCTTGCCAAATAACTCCATCACTTCACTGCTGATTCCGGTCATTGAATAACCGCCATCGTGGAAGAGGTTTTGCATAGTCACCATACGGGTGAAATCAGAAAACATGCTTACGCAGTAATCAGCACAAGCATCGGCGCTGGCATTGCCCAAGGGCGACATCTGATCGGCGAAGCCGAAGAAATCTTCAAAGCCTGCAATTCCGCCGCCCGCAGTGGTTTTGGTGGGCGACTGTGAAATAGTGTTGATGCGTACTTTGCGGTGTTTGCCGTAGTGATAACCAAAGCTGCGGGTAATGGACTCGAGCAGGGCTTTTGCATCAGCCATATCGGTATAGAACGGGTAGGTCCGCTGTGCAGCAATGTAGGAAAGCGCAACTACAGAGCCCCATTCGGCAATGGCATCCGTCTGGTAAGCAACGTGCAGCATTTTGTGCAGTGAAAGTGCGCTTACATCAAGACTTTTATTGAAAAATTCGTAGTTCAGATCTTCGTAAGGCTTGCCTTTGCGGATGTTGGGCGACATGCCGATTGAATGCAGGACAAAATCAATTTTACCGCCCAATACTTCCTGTGATTGCTCGAACAGTGCTTTCAGATCATCAACACTGGTAGCATCAGCCGGAATAATTTTTGAGCCGGTAGCTTCAGCCAGTTTGTTGATTTCGCCCATGCGCATAGCAATAGGTGCATTGGTAAGTGTGAACTGAGCACCTTCGGCATGAGCGCGTTCTGCTACTTTCCATGCAATTGAATTACTATCAAGCGCACCTGAAATGATGCCGCGTTTTCCTTTAAGGAGATTGTTAGCCATAAAGTTGGTTTGTAGTTCTTTTGATGGGGTAAATATACGATTTGCCCGGGAACTACATGGTTTTCATTCTAAACTTGCATCTGTAATACAAAGCTTTTCTGGCATTCAGTCTCAGGCTTCTTTTACATTCTAGCTTACCTGCAGTTCGCGTTTCCGGTTTTGGCATTTTACACTCAACACTCAACACTTTTCACTTCCGAACGAAGCCGAGGAAACACTCCCGAAGTGGGGCAATTTGCAAAATGAAAAATGCCTGAAAATAAATTGCCTTATCTTTAACGCATTAGTCTGATAAAGCATGTATTTGCAGCAGTCAACCAACAAAAAAAAACAAGCTACCTGAGGCACCTCGTATGAAAAAAAAAATACTTCTGCTTCTTATTCTGATTTCTATTCCCTGTTGCATTTTTTCCACCCTCAATTATCTTGAATTAATTGGTGAAGAACCACGGCGTGCAGTGGTCGCCGCTGAAATGGTTATTACCGGTGAATATGTTGTTCCACATATTCATGGCTGGACTTATTACAACAAGCCACCGCTGTTTAACTGGGTCATTGCCGGGCTTTTTAATACGTTCAATTCGTTTGATGAGTGGATTGTACGCGTGCCTTCCTTACTTTCTCTTTTTCTAATTGCAATAATTAATTTCTTCATTGTCAGAAAATTTCTCTCAAAGGAAATAGCCATTTTCTCCTCATTGTTTTTTGTGACTGCCGGGGAGATTTTTTTCTACGGAACTATCAGAAGCGGAGAGATTGATTTATTTTACTCGCTTTTTGTGTACCTGCAAATTGTGCTGATGTTTCTGTTTCATTTCAGAAAGCAGTATTTG
>CALRTD020000169.1:0-8646 GCA_943371015.1 Synechococcus sp. UW140
CGGTTCCTGACGAATAGTCATAGCTGGTGATGTTCATGAGTTTTGCCGTGTCGTTCAAATCGGAAATCCGTGTCTGAACGGTGAGACCGGCAAAGGGATATTGCGGAAAGTGTGTGCTTACCGTTTGTGTTTGATTTTGCACATCGTTAATGATTGTGCGTGTAAAGCCCATCCATCCACGATAATTATCAATGACCGCACCCTGATAACTGTAGCTGTATCGTAAAACGGTTGTGGCGTTAGTGGCAGCATCAGCCGTTTGTGATGCTGCCACCACGTAAAGCGGAATCCGTGCCGACATCAGCGGAAATACAGGACTGCCGGATGCCTTATAAACACTGTTATCTGTAATGGGCTTGTAGGTAACCGATGATACTCCGCCGATGCCATTTGTAAATGATACAATACAGTCGGGTATGGCATTGGTTGTGCCAACACGCCCTGCAATTAACACCGGCATTTTAGTGAAACCGGGCGCCAGTGCTGAAACATCTAACAAGCCATCGCCATTTAAATCGGCAATGAAGCGCTGTGCGGCGGCGGCATTGATAAATTGCCCTACGGCTGCACTCAGCGGATTACTGCTGAACCGGAAATTGCCGCTTCCTGTCGACAGCAGCGTGGGCACACTTTTGTAACCACTGCTGTAAGCCGTGAGGTCAGTAATACCATCGCCATTATTATCGCCGGCAACCTGAATTACATTTGCCCCGTTAAATCCTTTGGCCGATGCCGCCGGAATGACCCGCGCCGCAAACACACCGTTCCCCTGCGAAATAATCATCGGAATGGTTGCGAATCCGTTGCCGAAAATGGCAAAGTCCTCAACTCCGTCACCATTATAATCGCCTGCTATTTGCCGTGCTCCGGGCGCATTGACTGCATTGCTCACTAAAGCCGGAAGCGGGGAGAGGGTAGATGTGAACGATAAGCTGCCGGTGCTGAAGAGCATCGGAACGCTTTTCAGGTTTTCAGTAAACACGGCAATGTCGGAAAGCCCGTCTCCGTTAAAATCACCTATCTGCTGTTTGGCCCCTGAGCCATTTATATAATTTGCAACCTGCGATGGGATAGCAGCAACTACCCCCGTAAGCGTTCCTGATGCTGAACCAATAAGCATAGGCTGAACTCGGTTGCCGCTCTGAAAAGTGGTAATGTCTGTAATGCCGTCGCCATTAAAATCGCCGGTCACCAACTGAGCTGCAGAACTGCTGAAGTAGGTGCGCAGGTTGGACGGAATAACCATCAGCTTGCCGCTGAATGTTTTGTTGGGTTGTGCCAGCATTACCGGCAATTGCGGCAATCCCGGCTGGTAGAGCGCAATGTCTGTGAGGCCGTCACCATTATAATCGCCGGGGAGAGTCTGCGAATTTGCTGCGCCTATGTATTTATAAAACCCGGAAGGAGCAGCCCAGTAGGAAGCCGTTAATGTTGCTGAGGTGTTAGCTGTGGTCACCAATACGGAATCTTCACCAGATTCGAGAAGCAACAAATCCAGCAGGCCATCACCGGTTACATCGGCTCTGATCGGACTGGTGCTGCCCAGCAAGCGCTGAACGCTGGCGGGCAATTGCGTAAGTGTATCACTGAACATATGGCCGGCTGTTGGCCCCGGCGTGCTTACAAAGCGGGTAGCCGGTAAGCAAGTTCCGGCCGCGTCGCACCGGCGCAGCGAGTCCATAATGCTGCGGCCTGTTGACGGACTGGTGCTGTAGAAAAATTGATAGGTATTTACCAGATTGGCAGCATCGCTAATGCCCACACCGTCAGCATCGCGATCAACAAAAGTGCTGATGGCGCTGAGTCGCACAGGCATAGAAATACTGACACCCGCAATAAATTGCCGTAAAGTATCCGGCCGGCCGGTGTATGTAAATTGGATTTCACGTTGCGGCAGCAAACCGCTGCGGGCATTTCCCGTATAGCGAATGGCCGCCGGAATAGCTTGCCCTTGTTGTGATTCGGGCACATACGTAACCTGAACGTAGTTCCCGTTGCGGTCACGAATACTTGAAATTGCCCAGGCGCTTACCGCCGGAGCACCGGCAGGCTGAATACGCGAATCGTTTGTGGTTCCGAATTCAATAACACTGCCGTCGCGCGCCTGAGCTACAAACCGGGCAGGTCCGTTGCCGCTGTTTCCATATGAAAACACACGGGTCCAGCTTTCAGTTTCGGTGCGGTATTCGGTGCCGTTTTGTCCGTATGCAGCGTTTTGTGCACTGAGGGTGGTGAGCAACTGACCTGCCGCATTGCGGAAGGCTACCAGCCGCTGACCGTTCAGCAAAAAGCGATCTGCATTAGAAAACGTGATGCCGGTTTTTATGCTGTCCTGCGCAATAATTTTTCCGGCACGGTTAATTATTGAAAGTCCCTGCATATCCCAGCCAACTCCCATAATTCCGTTGCTGCGAAGGTCGCCGTAAACCAAACTTATTTCAGGTTTCACCCCTCCGGTTCCCGGAGGCAATTCCAATGGAATCGAATAACCGGGACTTCCCGATTCACTCACGGCAAATTCGGCCGGTACAAAGCCGCTTCTTGCACTGGTACCCGTTTCTGCAAACCGAATTCCACCCGAAGCTTCTGACGTTTGCAAAAGAAATAGAATGGGCAGGCCGACAGCCAGCAATGCAGCGGCTGCCAGCATCAGTTTTCCTGATTTTGACATGGTTAAGGAATTATGCGGGAAATCCCGGGTTAATTATTGTCTTTTATGAAAATTGAAAAAAACGACGTGCCAATTGTTCCAACTCTTCCAACTGGCGAGACGCGAAAGCAACGCCGAGCACAGAACGCTGGATAGACGATGACTCGGCCAGCGATTGGGCGGCATGAGTTTTACTTACCGAAAGCAAATTTTCCAAACAACCGATTTTTCGCTTGTTTTCTTCATAGTCGAGTGGTAAGAGTTTAGTTTGCAGGTAGGTACGGATTGCAATATTGGCCTCGCCAACATCAGTTGCCGAACCAGAACCTGCATAAAAAGCAGTGAGCGCACCCAAAGCATTGCTGCCCAGTGTGCGCTCTTCTGCATTTAATTCTGATGAAACAATTTCAAACGTCAGCGTCGCATAACGCAAAGCCAGAAGACGATCGAAAACAGGCCCGAAGAAATTCAGCTGCTGAAGCGTCACCATTTTGTCTTCTGCAGTCAATTCCAACGCAATTATATCCAGGAAATTCAGCCCATCGCGATCACCCACCAACGCTTTTATGCGTTCATAAGGATACATGGCGCAGCCCATAGTTACAAAAGCTTGTCGTTTATCGACCCGTTTATTGAGAATTTGTTCCATGTGATAAATAACTGTTTTACTGTAGATTAAAACTTAAAATAGAAAGCTGTACTTCAATTAAATGATAGGCCCAACCTGTGTGATGGTAACATCTACAGTAACAGAATTACCACTCACCGGTACACCACCGCCATTGTCAATTGTAAAGTAATTTGTGTTGGTGGTCATTGTTGCATTACCGCTGTTGGCTGCACTGTAAGGAATATCCCATTTAAACGTAAAAGTCGTTTTGTCAGCATCTATAGGTTGATCGGAGGCTTTGAAAACAACTGTGCCTTCTGTGCCTGTTGCAGAGCATTCAGCTCCCGCAGCTTTAAATGAGGCCGTTGTCGATTTCCCCGGTCCATCAACCTTAATTTGAGAGGGGGGATTGGTCATGAATTTCCCCCAATCCAAGTGCTGACTATACAAATTCAGGGGGATTACTGTTGTTACATTGCTGTTTACAATCAGTTTAATGTTCCAGGTGATATTTCTGTTTTCTGCCATTGTCGTTACGTATGATGTGAGTCTTATTTAGATGGTAGGGCCTACTTGTGTGATTGTCACATTAACGGTTACCTCGTGGCCTTCTTTCGGAACACCACCACCATTATCAAGAAGGAAATAATTGGTTATACTGCTCATGCTAACATTGCCTTCGTTAGCCTTATTGTAAGGAACAGCCCAAAAGAAGTCGAATTGAGTGGGTGAAGTTGGATTATCTCCCGCAGCATAAATTACCAACCCCTCAGTTCCGCGCAATGAAAAAGAGCGGCCTGTTGACTTGAAGCTGAAATTGGCTTCTGATCTTCCAACCGGAACACTTAACTGAGACGGTGGTTCCACTACCATTTTACCATGCTCCAAGTCTTGCGACTTCAGGTTAATGGGGAAGCGGGTAGTAACATCATTTGCAATTTTAAGCTTGATGTTCCATGTAATTTGGCGGCTTTCGGCTCTTGGTTGGCCAACTTCAGGTGTTTGATCGTTACTCATGGTTTATTTGTTGTTATTTTAATAAATAGATTAATTATATTTCATTGATTGCTCAATATTATAGCACATAAATAGTTAAAGTGAAAAAACACAGATGTATTTATTAACCGATCTGTTAATTAGGCAATTATGCGTATTTGATTCAAGTATTAACCGTAGTTCGACGGTTAGGGATAAATGCTGTTTTTGAATGAATTCCCATGAGAAAGCCGATTATTCCGTTTCTCGGCCTGTTTGCTGATTGATACCAAGCCTTCATGAAAAGCGATTGCTCCGAAATTGATCTATCCACACCAGAGATCTTTGGATTGGATGAGCATTTTAACAGCTGCAACCGAATTGGCGATTTTGTGTAAGCATGCAACAATGTGTGAGCTGGATGTAAGCCAGACAACCCCTTGATTCTCCGTATTCCGGTATATCTTTGAACCTATAATTAATATTATGTTAAATAGTATAATTCAGATATACAGTAGTTTATAGTGACTACACCTGGTATTGTAACGAATATACACTCTGCCCCAACGAATACAAATCAAGTTCAATCGAATATACATTTCTAAAGTTCTGGTTGGTTGCCTCAACTACATTCATCATGGTAATTCAGTATGCCTTGATCAATTCACAGTTAAAACAGTACTTATGAAAACCAAAAAACAATTAGTCGTTGCTCTCTTACTGGCAGCATCGTCAACGCTATCTGCGCAATTCAACCAGTTCAGGTTCTATTATGCCAGTGCGCCGCAAACTGCTGCGGCAACCATTACATCCTCATCAATTACAATCCCTTACAAACTTGAAGTCACCAACCAGAATGTGCAGTCGCCTATGATTCCTTCTGGTGGCTATATTGCTGGTCAGGTATTTTTAACAAACGCCAATGGCAGTTATCATGTGGGCGAATTTCATCATGCTTACACGTACAATTATTCGAATTACGGATTTACACCCGCCGGATATCCGACTACGCCGTCGTTAATGCCTGCCAATACAGCTACATTTCCGAATACTTACGGAACTGCTACCCAAACTGCCGTAATTCCAATCAGTTCGGCATGTATTCCAAACGGCACATACACAGTTCGTCTGGATCTTTATCATCTCGGGATTTCCTGTGAGTTACCGGACGGAGCTACTCCGGTTTCGTTTATTGTAAATGGCACAGGCAACAATCCTACACAAATTGCCCTGCCATCCAGCCAGTATGATGTTTACATTGGAAAACTAGGCGGCGGCAATTTGGGCAGTGTAACAATTACAGGCAGTTCTTCCGCATTTTCGCCTACTGCCAGCACCACGCTTGGCTCCTGCACCGCTTTTGGATCTCTTTCAGTTGCGGCAACCGGCGGCGCTAGCCCATACGTACTCCGCTACAGAAAAGTAATTAGCAACAATAACTTCGGTACTGTTACTACAGTGAATTCATCGTCTTCACCAATCAATGCAACTGGCATTTCTCCAGGCACTTATGATGTGTACCTGATAGATGCTAATGGCTGTAAGTGGTACAAACAAGTAGTAATGGGTGCCACACCGGCGCCAACAATTACCATAACACCCGGCGCTCAAACGGTATCGGTTGGAACCTGTATTGGTTTTAATGCAACTGCCAGTTCGGGCACCGGCTATACGTATAATTGGAAATTGTCGCATGCTACACAGGCGGCTACTACGGTGGCAACTACAGCTTATACCTGCCAAACTGTGCCGCTGCCCGGTGGCTCAACCCGCTACCGCCCGGCAAATTATGAAGTAACAATGACAAATGCCTACTGCGGCGGATCAGCAACACGTACAATCCAGGTGGATAGCTGGTACATGAATACTTCCGGCAACGGCTGCTGTGCGCCAGATTCACGGGTGGGCGAATTTACCGGTAATGAGCAAGCCACTACCGGAATCAGTATCTTCCCCAATCCGGCTTCAAACATGCTCAATGTTAGCTTTGATGCTGCCGGCCGCACAAATGTAAGTGTTGAAATCATGGATGTAAACGGTAAAGTTGTTTACAGTCAGGTTCTTACTGATGGCACATCCAAAGTTGAACTCGATATTACTGGCCTTGCAACTGGCCTCTACGTAATCCGGGTACTGAGCGCCGAAGGACAAATTGATAGTCAGTCGTTTGTACGCGAATAATTGAATACTTCAATACTGAATTACACAAAAAGCAAAGGCCGGGAAATTCGCTTTCCCGGCCTTTGCTTTGCTGGATAATATTACTTACCGCTCTGCAATTTCTTAATCTCGTCGCTGATGGCTTTGTACTTGTCATTATCACCCATCTGACCATAGCACATTTTAAGTGCTTTCAGTGTGTTGATGTCTGTAGGATTTAAAGCACGTGCTTGCTCAAGATACTTGGCAGCATCAGGCAGCGGCTTATCCCACATGGTAGAATATTTGGCAGCATCTTTAATGGTTGATGTTGAACGTGTGTAGTATTCTACCGACTGGTTGTAGTACAAAACACCGAGGTTGTAATAGGCATCGGCATTTTTCGGGTCAATTTCAATGGCTTTTTTGTAGTGAAGCACTGCATTATCCAGTAATTCTTCATAGTTAGCGGGCTTTTCAATGCTTTTGCCGGCCGCATCGGTTGGATTGGCCATACGATCATAAACGTTGCCAACCACAAATTCAAGCTGAGCATCGTTCGGACGTGCTTTTACAAGCGTATTCAATTGATCAATAGCTTCTACCGATTTGCCTTTACGCATTTTGATGTTCACGCTTTCGGTAAGCAAATCCGGGTCTTGCGGATAAACTTTAAGACCTTCTTCAATTGTTTTCTCGTAGCCGGCACTGTCTTTTTGTTCGAGCTGAACACGGCCAAGCATCATCCATGTATTGCCTTTTCCGTATTTCAGGTCGGCCATTTTCTTGTAGTACATGGACGCTTTGTCATACATTTTGGCATTGTAGGCCGAAACAGCTGCATTGCTCATCATCGTGGTATCAACACGATTCATTGCGGCAGCAATGTTTACAGCACGATCAAAAGCCGGATAAGCATCAGCGTAGTTCTTTTGCTGATACATGACTATTCCTACGTTCTGAATACGGAAGTTGCAGTCGCTCAGGCCTTTCTGGATTCCTTCGGTATTTACCTTTTTCACGTCCAAAGCGCTTGCTTTAACAAATGCATCGGAAGCAATATTGAGGTTGGTCGAAGGTGTTTTTTCGTAAGCCATAGACTGCTTTTTAGCCGCATCGGTTACGTCTTTAATATCGGCTAAAACCGCATTGTACTCGCGCTGATACATTGCGAGATACACTTCGCCGGCATACTGCCAGGTAAGCGCATCATCTTTAGTATCAGGGTGAACGCATACTTCATCAATCAGGGTTTTGGCTTTATCAAGGTAAAAAACATCATTGTTTGATGTTTTATAACTGTTCATATTGCTCCAAACCGATGTTCGTTTACCCTTTTGCGCCATAAGCGGCACGCCGGCTGTAAAAGCCAATGCCACTGTGAGGAGAACAATTTTTTTCATAATCAGCTTATCGTTTTGTTCGTATTTGCATTATTGGTCGTCGCCTTCCGATTCAACATCCGTGCCAGTTTCCTCATCGGCATCGGGTGCTACTTCATCAGCATCACTATCGTCGGCTACATCTGCCATGGTGGTGTCAACTGTACCGTCAACCTGTGCGTGTTCTTCTTCAGGGTCGCTTTCTACAACGGTTACAGCAGCAATATCATCTTCGCCCTGCAGGTTGATCAGTCGAACACCCTGTGTTGCACGACCCATTACACGCAAATCGGCCACCGAAAGACGGATCAGAATGCCGTTTGAGGTAATAATCATGAGGTCGTTATCATCACTTACAGCTTTGATGGCTACCAGATTACCGGTTTTCTCGGTGATGTTAATGGTTTTAACGCCTTTGCCGCCTCGGCTGGTGATCCGGTAAATGGCTTCGCCGTTTTCATCATCAACAGACGAGCGTTTGCCGTAGCCTTTTTCTGAAACTACCAGAATTTGCGGACGGTTTTCGCGCGGAATGGCAATCATACCCACAACTTCGTTTTCCGCATCCACTAAATTCATGGCACGAACGCCGGAAGCATTGCGGCCCATAGCGCGGAATTTAATAACGCGCTCCCCGTCTTTTTCAATCGACTGTTCGAAACGAACTACGCGGCCTTGCTTAGACGCCACCATGATCTGATCGTCGTCAGTCACCAAAATAGCTTCGAGCAGCATATCGCCGTCGCGAACGGTAATCGCATTAATGCCATTGGCACGCGGACGTGAATACGCTTCGAGACGGGTTTTCTTGATAATGCCTTTGCGGGTTACCATTACAATCGACGTGCTGTTGATGTAATCGGCGTCGCTCAGGGTTTTTACATTTATAT
>CALRTD020000170.1:0-8615 GCA_943371015.1 Synechococcus sp. UW140
CGGTAATTGAAAAAGGCACATTGCTGATCCGTAACGGATTTATTGCTGATGTTGGGCCTGCTGTGGTTATTCCGGCCGGAACCGTTGTGGTTGACTTGCAGGGGAAATGGATTTATGCCTCATTCATTGATCCGTACACGACGTATGGAATGCCCAAGCCGCGCCGCACGCCGGCCGACGGTCCGCAGTACGACAACTCACGTCCCGGTGCTTATGCGTGGAATGATGCGCTGCGTCCGGATAATGATGCCTACCGGCAGTATTCGTTTAATGCCGAATCGGCTGAAGCATACCGCAACATTGGCTTTGGTGCAGTGATGAGTTTTTATCCCGACGGAATTGCACGCGGAACTGCAACCTGCGTAACGCTCAATGCCGAAGACGGAGATAATAAAACCATGCTGCAGGATAAAGTTGCGGCTTGTTATTCATTCAACAAAGGCACATCCAATCAGGAATACCCGTCGTCGCTGATGGGGGCTATTGCATTGATGCGCCAGACTTACGCAGATGCCGAATGGTATAAAACGGCAAAGAATAAAACCGAATACAATCATTCACTCGATGCGTGGAATAACATCCAAACACTGCCGCAGATTTTTGAAACCAGTGATAAGTGGAATGTGCTTCGTGCCGATAAAATAGGTGATGAAAATAAAGTGCAGTACATTTTCAAAGGCAGCGGCAACGAATATCAGCGCATGGAAGAAATGAAAGCTACCGGAGGCTCATTTATCCTCCCGCTTAATTTCCCCGCTGCATTTGATGTTGATGATCCGTTTGATGCGCGAATGATTGCTTATGAAGATCTGAAGCATTGGGAGCTGGCTCCGCTTAACCCCGGCGCTTTTGAGAAATATGGCATTCGTTTCGCTCTTACGGCCAACGGACTTGATGATAAAAGTGAGTTTTGGAATAACCTTCGTCGTGCCATTTTATTTGGACTGAGCGAAAAAGCAGCACTGCGCGCACTTACCACCGTACCCGCCGAAATGCTTGGTATTGCTGATCGTGCCGGGGCACTGCGCAAAGGTATGCTTGCCAATTTCATTATTACTTCCGGGAATGTATTTGATGAAAAAACAGTGATCTGGGAAAACTGGATTCGCGGAAGTAAATATGTGATTAATGATATGAGCCGTATTGATTTGCGCGGTAATTATTCATTCACTGTTGGTAATGATGCAGTTCGCCAGCTAAAAATTGCAGGCGAGTTTACCAAATTCAAATCATCAATTACCAATACCGATTCTTCAAAGACACCGGTAATGGTTCAGCTGAACGGCAATGCAGTTACTATTGTGTTTACACCAAAAGATGTTGACGGAGCGTATCGTCTCAGCGGAACAGTTGATGCCGCAAGCAAAACGATGTCGGGCTCAGCGCAATTGCCAGACGGGAAATGGATGAACTGGGA
Source organism: Synechococcus sp. UW140 (assembly GCA_943371015.1). Classification (GTDB taxonomy): domain Bacteria; phylum Bacteroidota; class Bacteroidia; order Palsa-965; family Palsa-965. The sequence goes on from CALRTD020000170.1 coordinate 1,418, forward strand.
TGCGAAGTATGTTTCTGCATTTGAATCAAAAGTTGAAAAACCTGACACAACAGACTGGTATTTGCCAACGCTGAACGATGTAATTTATCCGTTTGCCGCCTACGGTGTGCAGCGTGATGATACAGCCATGATCGACCGCCTGAAAAAGCGGTATGATGCTGTGCTGATAAAAAATGTAACAGTTTGGACCAACGAAGGAGATTCGGCGCTGCCGGATATGGATGTTTACATTACCGAAGGTCGCATTGTTCGCATTGCCAAAAATATCGATGCTCCGAAAGGTGCTTTTGCTATGGTGATTGACGGAACCGGAAAGCATCTTACACCCGGTATTATTGATGAGCATTCGCATATTGCTGTTTCGGGCGGAGTAAATGAAGGCTCACAGGCATCAAGTGCCGAAGTGAGAATCGGAGATGTAATTAATCCGGATGATGTAAACATCTACCGCCAGCTTTCGGGTGGTGTAACGGCTTCGCAATTGCTGCATGGTTCTGCAAATCCGATTGGCGGACAATCGGCGCTTGTAAAACTGCGCTGGGGCAGTAATGCCGAGCAGATGAAAATTGCAGGAGCCGACGGATTTATAAAATTTGCTCTCGGCGAAAACGTAAAGCAAGCCAACTGGGGCGATAATTACACGATCCGTTTTCCGCAATCGCGCATGGGCGTTGAACAAGTTTATTTCGATCACTTTACCCGCGCAAAAGAATATCAGCAGCAGTGGGAAGCGTGGAAAAAACTTTCGCCCAAGGATCGTGAGAAAATGACACCGCCGCGCCGTGATCTTGATCTTGAAGCTCTGGTGGAAATTCTGACTCAGGCGCGTTTCATTACCTGCCACTCGTATGTACAATCTGAAATCAATATGCTGATGCAGGTTGGCGATTCGATGGGCTTTAAGGTGAACACATTCACACACATTCTCGAAGGCTACAAAGTGGCGGATAAAATGCGCAAGCATGGAGCCGGTGGTTCGTCGTTTGCCGATTGGTGGGCATACAAGTACGAAGTAATGGACGCCATTCCGCAAAATCCGGCTATCCTTTTCCGCATGGGAATTATTACTGCAATCAATTCAGATGATGCCGAAATGGCGCGCCGACTGAACCAAGAAGCTGCCAAAAGCATTAAGTACGGCGATCTTACTGAAGCTGAAGCATTGCTGCTTGTTACATTAAACCCGGCCAAGCTTTTGCACCTGAACAAACAAGGTAAAATTGCGGTAGGCATGGATGGTGATGTGGTGCTCTGGTCAGACAATCCGCTTTCGGTGTATGCCAAAGTTGAAAAGACATTTGTTGACGGGAAACTGCTTTATGATTCGGAAGAGGATGCGCGCCGTCGCGAGAGCATGGAGAAAGATCGTTCACGCATCATGCAAAAAATGATGGATGAAAAAGAAAACGGAGCACCCACCGTTAAGCCACGTATGAAGAAAATGAAAATCTGGGATTGTGAAGATCTCGGAACACAAAACGATTACCTGAACGATGCCGAATAACAACAGAGCCATGAAAACATCAGCAATTAAACTCCTTACAGCTGCGCTCCTTATCTCTGTATCGGCTGCAGCTCAGAAACCGGTTCCGGCACCGCCGCAGAAAAAAAGCATTCTGCTTATGAATGCTGCGGCACATATCGGAAACGGAACTGTAATTGATAATTCAGTAATTGGTTTGCGCAATGGCAAAATAGAATTGGTGGGCGATGCCCGTACTGTTCGCATTGACCGTACAGCTTGGGACACAATAATTAGTTGTGTCGGGAAACATTTGTATCCCGGACTGATTGCACCCAACTCAACACTTGGACTTGTAGAAGTAGAGGCCGTTCGTTCTACAAATGATCAGTATGAGGTTGGTGTATTTAACCCGCATGTGCGCTCGCAGATTGCCTGGAACACCGACTCAAAAGTGATTCCGACTGTGCGCACAAATGGCATTCTGCTGGCACAGGTAACACCACGCGGCGGACGAATTTCAGGTACATCAAGTATCATGCATCTCGACGGCTGGAATTGGGAAGATGCCACCAACAAAGCCGATGATGGTATTCACATCAACTGGCCCTCTTACATTACCTACAACTGGGGGGAAGAAGGTCCGGAAGGATATGCAGTAAGCAAGCGTTATCTGGATCAGCGTCACGAATTGGAACGTTTTTTTACTGAGTCAAAAGTGTATTGCAGCGTTCCTTCACAGCCCGAAAAAAACCTTCGGTTTGAAGCGATGCGCGGTGTGTTTAATGGTTCAAAAGTCATTTACATTCATGCCGATTACGTGAAAGAAATTACCGAAGCCATCGCATTTGCAAAGAAGTTTGAACTTAAACGCATGGTTATCGTAGGCGGTACTGATAGCTGGATGTGCGCCGGACAATTGAAAGCGGCCGGTATTCCGGTTATGCTGAGTCGTGTGCATAGTTTACCGGCAAATGATGGTGATGATGTAAACCAGCCTTACAAAACACCCTCACAATTGCAGAAAGCCGGTGTACTTTTTTGTTTGCAGAATGCCGGAGATCAGGAAGCACACGGAACACGAAATCTGCCGTTTCTTGCCGGAACCGCAGCGGCCTGGGGACTCAGCAAAGAAGAAGCCTTGATGAGCATTACTTTAAATGCAGCAAAAATCCTCGGCATCGAAGCAACAAATGGTTCGCTGGAGCCGGGGAAAGATGCAACGCTGTTTTTGTCGGACGGAGACGCTTTGGATATGCGGAGCAGTAATGTTCGCGCTGCATGGATACAAGGCCGCCGACTGGATCTCAGAAATGAACAAACTGAGATGGCAGAGAAGTATCAGGATAAGTATGGGTTAAAGAAAAAGCAATAACAGAAAAAGCAAAACGTCATCTGCGGATGGCGTTTTGCTTTTTCATGTGTTTGAAAATCATACTGATGAAGGGTTGTTGGAAAAATGTGACTGAAGGCTCTTGACGGGGGGCTTGTGAGGGGTATATCTTTGTGGGGTGGAGCTAAAAAGTATAAAAGATGTTTGGGCTTTTGTGCAGGAACAGCACAGTTGCAATATTGGTTTTACACCGGTCACCAATTTTCATCACTGTATAAACAAGTACACCGGCTACAAAGCCTTTACCCGCAATGAGGCCGCGCGCCTCAACAAAATGCTTGCGCGCTGCAAAGAAATCTGCGCTCAGGAAGGAGAATGCCTCTACCAAATTTGCATGGAGTCCTACCACGAGCTCACGCGCCGCCGCCTTGAGGCACACGCTCTGGGAGTTGTTGTTTTGCCGGAGCCCCCGTTTTTTCTGGGCACAGAGGCTGCTGCACTTCATAAAAAGAAGGCGGGGTAGTTCTTATTTATCCATCTCACTTCCCCAATTCCCGCTGATACATCATCACCACATTCTCTAACCCAAAATACAGCGCATCCGAAATCAGTGCATGACCAATGGAAACTTCCTGCAGGCCCGGAATATTTTGAGCAAAAAAGCGCAGGTTTTCTAAACTCAGGTCGTGCCCTGCGTTAATGCCCAAGCCTAATTGCTGCGCGCGGTTGGCTGCTTTCACAAAAGGGGCTATGGCGGCATCGCGATTGGTGGTGTACTGATGTGCGTAGCTCTCTGTGTAAAGCTCAATGCGGTCGGTGCCGGTTTCAGTGGCTCCTTCAATCATGCGCTCATCGGCATCAACAAAAATGCTGGTGCGGATGCCATTGCTTTTAAAACGTGCAATTACTTCACGCAAATAATCGCGGTGGGATAGTGTATCCCAGCCGTGATCAGAAGTAAGTTGTCCCAGTGCATCGGGAACCAATGTTACCTGATGCGGTTGCGTTTCGAGCACCAGCTCTACAAACTTTTGCTCTCGCGGATTGCCTTCAATGTTAAATTCGGTTGTAATCAGCGGACGAATAGCCCGCACATCTGCATAACGAATATGCCGCTCATCCGGACGCGGGTGAACCGTAATACCATCTGCTCCAAATCGTTCGCAGTCAACCGCTGCTTTTACAGGATCAGGCGTGTTGGCTCCGCGGCTGTTGCGCAGCGTGGCTATTTTATTGATGTTTACACTGAGGTGAATCATACGCGCAAAAGTTGTTTACAGCAAGCTGTTAGTGCTTTGGTAATTGCAGTTGGCATTATTTCAGCGCTACCGGTTCATCCACAAAACGCCGCATCAGCGGTGCGCTGGCAATACTGGTGATGAGGGCCATAATTACTAATGCCACAAACACCGGCTGGGTAATGAGTCCGGCTTCAAAGGCAAGTGTGCCGAGGATAATTTCCATTGCGCCGCGGGCATTGAGACCAAAGCCAACTGCAAGTGCATTACGCTTCGACAAACCACCCAAACGCGCACCGAGTCCGGCTCCGATTACTTTTCCCGCAAAAGCAAGTACAAGTACAATCGCTACAATCAGCCCGTCGAAATGCTCTACGAAATTGACTTTTAGACCAATGGAAACGAAGAACAGCGGAGCAAAAAAGTTCGTCACAAACTGGTGAATAATTTCGCGGGCCTGCTCACGCAGATGCACAGAATCGCCAATTGCAATGCCGGCAATGAATGCTCCCAGAATAGCATGTATATGTATGCTTTCGGTAAATGCGGCGCTCAGTAAACATAATCCCAAACTCATTGCCAGCACTCCGCCCGGCCATGAGAGTTTGGTCTGAATCCACGGCAGCGCACGGTTAATAAGCCTCCGGCCGATAAATAACATGAATGCACCAAACGAGAGAATGTAAAGAATGGTGTATCCGATTTCTGCTCCCGAACTGCCCTGGCCAACTACTGAAAGTATGAACGAGAAAATGAGCCAGCCCACCAGATCATTAAACATGGCCGATGCAATAATGATCATGCCAATGTTGGTACGGAATAAGTTCATGTCCATCAAAATCCGCGCAATTACCGGGAGCGCAGAAATCGAGAGCGCTGTTCCTAGAAAAAGAGCAAAAAGGAAATGCTTTTCTGAACCGGCCACTGTATCAAACCACTCAGGGAAATACCAGGCTACACCAAATCCCGAAGCAAACGGAATAATCATACTTCCCAAACCGGTGCTGATTGCTGCTTTGCCCTGACGAAGAACTGTTGCCAATTGCACTTCGAGTCCGGCCACAAACAAGAGCATGATAACCGATAGACTGAAAATGCCGTCGAGTGCAATAGACACATTCGCGTTTGTTTTCAGCGGAAAAAGATAGTTGGCAACTTCGGGCGCATATTGTCCGAGTATGGTTGGCCCGAGAAGGATGCCTACAAGCAGCTCTCCCATCACCATAGGCAGTTTCCAGCGTTTGCCAAACTCTGCAAGAATGCGCGACAAAATCAGCATTGTACTGATTGCCAGCAGCAATGTTATAAGATCGGTATGTGTGAGTTTGGCCATAAATGCGCCTCAGCTAAAGCTGTCAGGAAACGCGTGAGTGAACAATAAGTACGTTGCAGGGAAGGTCTTCGAGAATGTATTCCATGTCGTGTGTAAAAATCCGGTCGATGATTCCGTATTTCACATCCGGCGAATTAATAATCAAGAGATCGGCTTTCTTGGTTTCGGCAAACTGACGAATGGCAAAACCGGGTTTCCCTTTAATAATCTTTTCAGTGATTTCGATATCACCTTGTTTGTGGCAGCGCGTTACAATGGCATGCATTCGGCTGGCTTCTTCTTCGGTAAACTCTTTTTTAATCTTCGATGTTTCGCCGGCTGTGCCGTAATCGGCCATTGTCATGGCAAGACCGGGTTGATGCACTTCGGTAACAACCAGAATATCTTTGCTGCAAACATTCTCTGCAAAATAAATTGCCGTGTTTATGGTGTGAATAGTTTTCGGACTTTCCACTGAATTCACCACCATTCTCTTAAACAAAGAGCCTTCGGGCTTGGGTTCTGTGAGCAGCAGTACTGAGCATTTGGCTTTCCGGCTGATCGAGCGGGCTACAGAACCAAGGTAGTAGCGCAGCACATTTTCTTTTCGCATTGCGCCCAGAATCAGCAAATCTACAATGTTGAGTTTACAGAGCTCGAGCAGTGTAGTTACCGGATCTCCATCACTCCAGATGATGCGAACTTTGCTTTCGTCGATGCCGAGGCGCTGAAAAATTTCATCCAGCCGCGATTCTTTGGTGCGCGTGCGCTCGCCGATGTGCATGAGCAGGAGTTGCGCATCAAAAGCTGATGCCAGTTTCCAGGCTTCGCCGAGAACACCCTCTAACCGGGGCGAAAAGGCCATTGCAACGCCAATCGTTTCAAAAGGATACGACGGACGGCGCTTTAGTTTCTGGTAGTCCATACTGCAAAGATAACCGCATTACAGGCATAATATAATGAACAATCAATAAAGAGGGACAGGGAAATCTCATTTCGGCCTTTTTAAACTATTTGCAGAAAAGACTGTTGAAAGATCGTACCGGTTTGTAAATCCGTAAATCTGCGGAAAGCGTATCTTTCACAAAGTTTCAGACACACATAATGCCAATAATACTATTTCTTGCAGCACACTGGTTTCTTTCATTGTTCTGCCAAACCTTCTTTCTGCACCGTTATGCCTCGCATCGTATGTTTTCTATGTCGAAAGGCTGGGAACGGTTCTTCTATTTACTCACTTTTTTAACGCAAGGCTCTTCGTTCCTCAACCCGCGTGCGTATGCCATCATGCACCGCATGCACCATGCCTACAGCGACACTGAAAAAGATCCGCACTCGCCGCATTTTATTCGTGATGTTTGGGGACTCATGATGAAAACCAAGCGCATCTACAATGATTTCGTACGCTACAAAACGCAGCCCGAACCAATCTTCAACAGCAGTTATCCGACATGGCCGGTAATTGACAAGCTCAGCGATCGGTGGGATGTGCGCATTCTGTTCGGAATCGGTTACACCTTGTTTTATGTGTATTTCGCAACAGCATGGTGGCAGTTTCTGTTTCTTCCGGTTCACTATCTCATCGGGCCGGTGCAGGGCGCTATTGTAAATTGGTGCGGACACAAATACGGCTATTCCAATTTCGATAACGAGGATCATTCAAAAAATTCAATCCCGCTTGATTTTTTGCTGATGGGTGAACTCATGCAAAACAACCATCACAAAAGTCCGAACAGTCCGAACTTTGCTAAACGCTGGTTTGAAGTTGATCCTACATGGCCGGTAATGCGTTTGCTTAACCGTATGCACATTATCAAACTCAGAAGAACGGCCTGAACTTAACCTTAGCACCA
>CALRTD020000171.1:0-8609 GCA_943371015.1 Synechococcus sp. UW140
CCGGACATGTTATGAAAAGCATGGAAATTTCAACACCGGCTTTAAAACAGCAGCCGATTATGAACTCATGTTGCGCATGCTTCATGTACAAAAAGTATCTGTCACTTATTTACCCGAAGTACTTGTGCTTATGCGCACCGGCGGAGTAAGTAATGCCAGTTTCGGCAATCGTATTCGCGCCAACCGTGAGGACCGGAAAGCCTGGCAGGTGAACGGTATAAAACCGGCTTTGCTAACACTCATCCGAAAACCACTTTCTAAACTCAGGCAGTTTTTCTAGCTCGAAACTGCACACCGGTAACCACAAAAAAAGGAGACGTTAAAACGTCTCCTTTTTTATATCTCAGCAAAATCTGAAATCAGAATTTTGCACGCACTTTACGTTTCTTGTATTTCTGGCCTTTGAAAACGTGGCTGTATTTCGATTTGTAGATCGCGCTCTTGCCGCGATACACATAACTGAATTCAATATTGGTTGTTAAAAATGAATCGTTGTGGGTAGGATCACCGCGTTTCTGTCCGGGAGCATGACTGAAAAAAGCTGCAGGATCTGCATCGTTTACAATTGCGCGGTTGGCAAGAGCAATAGCAAGCGGACTGGATAACACCGAAGGATCAGCGTAGGTGGTGCTGATGTCATCCAGATAATCGGTAGTGGTTGTTCGCCAGCAAAGGTTCCAGCCAATGCGGTATTGCTTGTTAATGGTAAAGTAAAAACCTGCCGAAGCCGGAATGGTCATTGTAACTGCAGTGTAGTTTCGGCCTTCGGTAGCAAGCGGACGCAGATTCACCCAGTCGCCCTGATAGAATGCTTGCGGATTGTGATACATAACTCCTGCTCCTAAACCAATATACGCCCGGAAGTTGTCTTTGTAGCGGTAGGTACGGCCAAGGTCGTTGATTTCAAAGAAGAACCATTCAAATTCTGAATAAGCCTCAAACATGTTGTTGCGCACACTAAGGTTGCGTGTGTTTCGGCCGATATTGCTCGAAAGACTGTCGGCACCGCGAACGCAGATGTAATTGATGCCCGACTTAATTGAAAATATTGGTGTTAGCTTGTAGCGTACAAATGTATTTGCAGATTGCCGGGTTTGGTTGAGTTTCATATCAGCCACAAAATCGCGGCGGGTAAGTTCATCTCCACCCATTTCGCCAAGCAGGTTGCCGGCGCCAACACCTCCGCCAAATTCCCAGTAATACTGTGCATGTGAAAGCAAGGGGGCACACACTACAGCAGCCAAAAGAATAAGTTTACGCATGATTATCAGTTGATTATTAACAAATCCGAAGTGTAAAGGTAATTTTTTTGCCCCAAACACCCTCTGTGTTTTATTCAGGGTATTTACGGGATCCGTACTTTTACGGTTCTTCACACAAAAAAGTTATGGTTAACCGCATTACATCACTTTTCGGAATTCAATATCCAATAATTCAGGCCGGTATGATTTGGTGCAGTGGCTGGGAACTGGCTTCGGCAGTAAGTAATGCGGGCGGTTTGGGGCTTCTGGGGTCAGGATCAATGTATCCGGATGTGCTGCGCGAACAGATACGCAAATGCAAGGCGGCAACCGATAACCCTTTTGGGGTAAATGTGCCCCTGCTTTATCCGGATATTGATAAGCATATCCAGATCATCATTGAAGAAGGGGTGAAGATCGTATTTACCTCAGCCGGAAATCCGAAAACCTGGACAGCACACCTGAAACAGCACGGTATAACCGTTGTGCATGTTGTGGCTAATGCCAAATTTGCGCAGAAAGCCGCTGATGCCGGCGTTGATGCCATTGTTGCCGAAGGCTTTGAGGCTGGCGGACATAATGGTCGCGAAGAAACTACAACCTTTGTGCTCATTCCGCTTGCCAAAGCTGCAGTCAGCATTCCGGTAATTGCGGCCGGAGGCATTGCAACAGGCCGGCAAATGCTGGCCGCCATGGCGCTCGGTGCCGACGGCGTGCAAATCGGATCGCGGTTTGTAGCTACTCCCGAATCTTCGGCGCATCAGAATTTTAAACAGGCTGTCATTACCGCAAACGAAGGCGATACACTGCTCACCCTTAAACAGCTTGTACCCGTGCGTTTGATCCGCAACAAATTCTGCAAAGAAGTAGAAGCCGCCGAAGCCCGCGGAGCATCAACTGATGAACTTACACAACTGCTCGGCCGCGCTCGTGCAAAAAAAGGAATGTTTGAAGGCGATTTAGAAGAAGGTGAACTCGAAATCGGGCAGGTGAGTGCGTTGATGCGCGAAATAAAACCTGCTGCCGATGTGGTGAACGAAATAATGCAGGACTTTGAAGCGGCCCGCAAAGCACTGGTGATGTAATTGGCTTCAGCTACAGCAAGTCGTAGTTGAAATGCCTTACATCTGCTTCTGATCCTCCTGTTTTTCGGTAGAAATTCAGGGCATGCGTATCTTCAAAATCAGCCTGTACAAAAATGTTTTTATGCCCGGCAGCTTTGCAATAAACTTTTAATTCACTTAATAGTTTAGTGCCGATCCCTTTTTGCTGAAATTCAGGTTTTACTGCTATATCAAAAATATACACCTCGGTTTTAGCTTCATACACCGACGATAGAATATAGGCTGTTAAACCGCCAATAACTTGGTTTTCATTACATGCTGTTAAAAAAAACATGTACTCTTTTTTTAATAGCGATTGAAGATAGTGTGCAGAAGGAAGAACAAAATTCTCAACTTCAAAAGCTTCTGCATAAATATGAATTAATGAAGAAAATTCATTCAGATCATTAACGGTAAGTTTTTTGACAGTAATTTCCATTGTTTATCGTATTTATTTCACAACAAGTTCAGCTACTTCTTCACCCACCAAACTGCCCAGCGCAACGCCCATTCCGCCCATGCGCACCGCACAGCAAATACGCGGCGAAAGTCGTTCAACAATTGGTTTTTTCTGATTTCCAACACCCATTGTGCCAGCCCAGCGCATTTCTACTTCGTAATTTACACCGGGTAAAATTATATCGCGCAGCAGATCATCAAGCCGCTGCTGAATTTGTGCTGTAAGCGAATGTTCAGTGGTCTTTTCACCTTCAAAATTCAGGTTTCGTCCACCGCCAAACAGTACGCGGTTTCCAACATTTCGAAAATAATAGTAACCGCGGTCATAATGAAATGCACCTTCAATTTTTAACCCTTCAATAGGTTGGGTAATGAGCACCTGAGCACGTGCCGGATGCACATCAAGTTCGGGCAAAAGTTGTTGTGCAAATCCGTTGGTACAAATTACGAGTTGTTGTGTGCTGAGTTCATAGCCATTTTCAGTGAACAGCCGTAAAACCTCAGCTTCTTCTGTAAAATGTGTAATGTGCAGACCACTCATTACTTGTATGCCTGCTGATTGGGCTTTATTCAGCAGGGCTTCCATCATCAGGCCAGTATTGATTTGTCCTTCCGCTGTATTTAAAATGAGATGTTTTACCCCCGAAAATCCGAAGCGGGAAATCTGATCGTCGGCATTGCGGTAAGTGGCATCACGTTGGGTAACCGGTTTAAGCAGCCGATTCAGGTGTTGCATGTAATCGGCATAATTGGTGTAGTCTTCGGTGGTTTCAAAAATTTCATAACCACCCAATGCTTCATACTGAATGGCCGCATCACCAAGTCTGCTGCGCAGCAGTTCAAGTCCGCGCAGGCGGCGTTCGGCCAGGGCTATAATCTCATTTTCGGCAGTATGCTTGAGGTCGTCGGCCAGTTCAGTAATACTTCCGAAACAAGCGAACCCCGCATTTTTAGTACTGGCTCCGCTTGGCAATGCGCCCCGCTCGGCAACCAGAATGCGTAAACCGGGATGCTTTTCTTTTAAACTTATTGCAGTACTCAGTCCTACAATTCCGCTGCCTGCAATTACCACATCTGCAGGTCCCAGCCAGCGGTTGTGTTCCCAGTAACTCATTTGTGTGCGCATGGCATGGTTTTTAGCATACTATTGATTGTGCGATGGTAAGACGAATCCATTAGCTCAGCATCAGCAAATAATCAACAAAAATGAAGTTTTACTAACATTTCGGAACTACGGCTTTCACTTTTCGTATGAGACCTAAATTCACTGAAAACATAGGACTCAATAGTGCATTATTGCTTATTTTAGACGAAATTTGCTGCCTGAGCCAATTTACCTCAAATTCATTATGATTTTGCGAATGCCTGAGCTTTTCCGAAGCCGAATCTGTATTGTTTTTGTATTGTGCCTGTTGGGTACAGTACTTTCTGCGCAGGAAAACTGGGAGTTCGTATTTGGCGGACGTGTCACCGAGTTTTCCGAAGAAAAGCAGAAAGATGTGGCGCTTGATATGGCCATGATTACTGTTTACAAAGGCAGTGTAATTGTCAGCACCACAAATACGCAGAGCAACGGAAAGTTCAAATGCCGTATTCCCGGAAATGGTGATTACATGGTAACCATTACTAAGTCAGGTTACATTACCAAGCGCTTTGCAATAAATACAATGAATGTTTCGCTCGAACGAAGTGCATTTCCGTTTGGGCAGTTTGACGTAGAGGTAGAGCTTTTCAAAATTTTCCCCGGTCTCGATTATTCAGTATTGGACAAACCCATTGCGCGGATCATTTACAACCCGGCACCGAACATCGATGATTTTGATTACGATAAAGTTTACACCGAAAAAATCCGCGCCGAACTCGAGAAACTGAAAGAACTTGCCCGTCAGGCCCGCGAAAAAGAACGTCTTTACAACGAAGCAATTGAACGAGCCGACAAAGCATTTGGCGCCAACGATTTTACCACAGCTAAAACAAATTATCAGCAAGCACTGGCCATTAAAACTGCCGAGCAATATCCGAAAGATCAGATAGCGGAATGCGATAAAAAACTGGCGGGAGCAGCGGCAGCGGCAGCAAAAGAACAGGAATACAAAAATCTGATTTCGCAGGCTGATGCAAAGTTCAGCACCAAAGACTGGCAAGGGGCGAAATCGCTTTATCAGCAGGCATCAGCCATGAAGCCTGCCGAACAATATCCGAAAGACCGCATTACGCTTTGCGATAAAAACATTTCGGATTCGGCCATGGCTGCTGCCAATGAGCAGAAGTACAAAGACTTGGTAGCACAAGCCGATCAGAAATTCGGAAGTTCAGATTGGAGTGGTGCAAAAACACTTTACCAGCAAGCTGTTTCACTCAGATCGGCTGAACAATATCCGAAAGATCAGATTGCAAAGTGCGATAAAGCCATTGCCGATGCAGCTGCTGCGGCTGCAAAGGAAAAGCAGTTTCAGGATTTGGTAGCTCAGGCCAATCTAAAATTCGGTGCTAAAGAATGGGCTGCGGCAAAATCAGTTTATCAGCAAGCACTGGCTTTAAAGGCCGGTGATGAATTTGTTACGGAACGCATTTCGCAATGCGATACATTTTTGGCTGATGAACTAGCAGCTGCAGATCGCGAGAAACAATATCAGGCATTGATAACGCAAGCCGATCAGAAGTTTGCAGCCAAAGACTGGAACAATGCCAAAGCAATTTATTTGCAGGCACAGGCTCAAAAGCCGCTCGAAAAATATCCGAAAGATCAGATTGCACTTTGCGAAAAAAATGCGGCCGAGGCTTCGGCAGCGCTAGCTGCTGAACAGAAATACAAAGACCTTGTTGCACAAGCCGATTTGCGTTTTGCTGCCGGCGACTGGTCGGCTGCGAAAGCACTTTATCAGCAAGCGTCAACTCTAAAAGCAGCCGAGAAATATCCGAAAGATCAGATTGCTGTTTGCGACAAGAACATTGATGCCGCAAAAGCATCGGCAGAGCTTGATACAAAGTACAAAGCTGCAATAGCCAAAGGTGATGCAGCATTTGCAGCAAAAAATTATGAGCAGGCACGCGCTTCATTTGTTGAGGCGAATGGACTGAAATCGGCTGAGCAATATCCGAAAGATAAAATAGCAGCGATTGATAAAATCCTGGCCGACAAAGCCGCTGCCGATGCACTTTTAAAGCAATACAACGATATCATTGTACAAGCCGATCAGAAATTTGGTGCAAAAGATTGGGCAACAGCACGCGGACTTTACGAGCAGGCTTCGGGACTTAAAACAACAGAGCAATATCCGAAAGATCGGATGAAGGCTTGCGAAGACAATCTTGCCAAAGAAAAATCGACAGCCGAACGCGATGCGAAATACAAAGAAGTCATTACTGCTGCCGATGCTGCATTTAAAGTTGCCGATTACACCGCCGCTAAAGCCGGTTATGCCGAAGCCAGTGGTCTGAAAACAACTGAAAAATATCCGAAAGATCAACTGGCTGCCATTGCAAAAATTGAAGCCGATGCAGCTAATGCGGCAGCCCTCACGCAGAAATACAATGATGCAATAGCAAAAGCAGACGCCGCTTTTGGCACAAGTGATTATGCAGGTGCGAAAGCCTTGTACCTGCAGGCCTCATCACTGAAAGCAACCGAGCAATACCCGAAAGACCGCATTGCCGAATGCGACAAACGTTTGGGTGAAGCAAAAGTAACAGCAGATCGTGATGCGAAATACAAAGCTGCAATTGCCAAAGGTGATGCTGCTTTCAATCTTAAAAACTACAGCGGTGCCCGAACTGCATTTGCAGAAGCATCGGCATTGAAATCAGAGGAGCAATATCCGAAAGATAAAATTGCTGAAATCGACCGCCTCCTTGCTGATGCCGCTGCGCTGAATGAGGTAGAACGCAAGTACAACGATTTCATTAAACAGGCCGATACAAAGTTTACAGCCAAAGACTGGAGCGGAGCACGTTCGCTGTATCAGCAAGCATCAGATGTAAAACCCTCACTTCAGTATCCCAAAGATCGTATGGCGATGTGCGATGCAAATCTGTCTAAAGAACTGGATGCCGCTGCGCTGAATAAAAAATACAAAGATGCTGTTGCCAAAGGCGATGATGCCTTTAAAACCAGTGATTATGAAACGGCTCAGTCGGCCTACAACGAAGCTAGCGGACTGAAACCGGCTGAAAAATATCCGAAAGATCAGCTTGCATTGATTGCCAAGAAACTTGCTGAAATTGAAAAGGCCCGTAATGCAGATGCAGCTTATAAATCGGCAGTAGCCAAAGGCGATAGTCTTTTCAATCTTAAAGATTACGCAGCTTCGCGCACATCATTTGTTTCTGCACAAACGATGAAGCCTGCAGAAGCTTATCCGAAAACCAAAATTGCAGAGATCGATAAACTACTTGCTGCTCAGAAAGCATCTGCCAATTCTGAAAAACAATATGCAGATGCTATCGCTCGCGGCGATAAAGCGCTGGCCGCAAAAGACTATACAACTGCTAAAACAGCCTTTACAGAAGCCAGCAGCCTCAAGCCGTCTGAGCAATATCCAAAAGACAAACTTGCAGAGATAGACCGAATGCTGAATGATGCAGCAGTAGCGGCAGCGCTTAACAAAAAGTACCTCGATCTGATTAAGCAAGCCGATGCCAAATTCACCGCTAAAGACTGGAATGCAGCAAAACTGGTGTATGCAGATGCGCTTACCCTAAAGCCTGGTGAGCAATATCCGAAAGACCGCATTGCAGCTTGTGATGAGAATCTCTCAAAAGCACTCTCACTGGCCGAGCAAAACCAGAAATACAATGATATCATTGCAAAAGCAGATGCCGCTTTTGGAGCAAAAGAGTACACAGCCGCACGCAATTCATACAACGAAGCGTTGGTCCTTAAACCAGCCGAAGCTTATCCGAAAGCAAAGCTGGCTGAGCTCGACAAACTTGCCGCTGCAGATGCTGCTGCAATTGCCCGTGAGCAGAAATACAATGCAGCCTTGCAAACAGGCGACAGTCTGATGTCGCTGAAAAACTATGCAGCAGCTAAAGCTTCATATCAGCAGGCAGCAGCAGTAAAGCCCGGCGAGCAGTTGCCCAAAGACAAAATCGCAGAAGCAGACCGCATGATTTCGGATGCTAAGTTTGAAGCCGACAAGCAAAAGAAATACGATGCAGCAATTACAAAAGCCGACAGAGCCTTTGCCGCAAAAGATTATACAACTGCCAAAGCAGCATACAACGAGGCACTGGCGCTGAAACCCATCGAACTTTATCCGAAACAAAAGCTCGCTGAAATTGATAAAATTCTGAATCCGAAATCAGATCCTACAGCAAACACAAATACAGAAAACAATACCCCAAAAGATCAATTTGTAAATGATCTGGTAAAAAAATACCCGCAAGGCCTCACCGAAGAAAGTGAAAAAGAAGGCGGAGCAACAACTACAAAGCGCATTGTAGTAGCCGGAAACAAAGCATGGGTTTACACACGTAAAGTGTACAGCTGGGGCGGGGTGTACTATTTCAAAGATGGCGTTCAGATCACCGAGGCCATGTACAACTACGAAACATCACCTGCATATATCCAGCAGCTTCAAGCCGGGCAGCCGGGGAAATAGCCGGGAATTGGCTTTCCAGAAACAGGGCTTTGTAGCGGTAAGGCTTTGTGCAACGACATCCCGCCGGATGTCGCGACATAACCACCGCACCGCACCGTATCGACATCCGGCGGATGTCGCCCCGAAAGCCCAAAGGACTAGAAAGCCCAAAGCTCTAGAAAGCCCAAAGCCCCGAAAGCCCAAAGGACTAGAAAGCCCAAAGC